>NZ_JALPKP010000036.1:0-64695 GCF_051383635.1 Geodermatophilus sp. CPCC 205506
CCGCGGCGAGCCCGGGGCCGAGCGGGCCGGGCGCGGTCAGCGCGCGCAGCGCCCCCTCGGGCCCGTGCGCCCGCACCAGGCCGGCCACCACGCCGGGCCGCCCGCCGGCGAAGACGCAGGTGAGCCCGTCGTTCGTGGGGATCGCCCCGGCGCTGACGCCGGGCCGGTAGAGCCAGTCGTACCCGTCGACCGGGAGCTCGGCCCAGTAGCCGTAGACGATCTCGGCCGCGGCCGAGCCCGCGTAGCGGACCGGGGCGCCGACCGCGTCGGCGACGAGGGAGGAGCGGCCGTCGGCACCGACGACCAGCGCCGCGGTCTCCTCGCGCGGCCGGCCGTCGCGGTCCCGGGTGAGGACGCCGGTGACCCGCCCGTCGTGCCCCCGCAGCAGCCCGGTCACCGGCGTGCCGTACCGGACGGTGGCGCCGGCCCGCACCGCGGCGTCGGCCAGGACGGGGTCGAGCACGGTGCGGCGCGGCGCGTAGAGGGCGTCGACCTCGGGGGTCGGCCGGACCGTCACCGCCACCGTCTCGTCGCCGTAGTGGAAGACGGTGCGCCGGACCGGCGGGGTGCCGGCCTCGCGGATCGCGTCGAGCAGACCCCAGCGCGACAGTTGCAGGACCCCGGCGCGCATGAGCGCGTGCGTCGACACCGTGTCGCTGCCGTACCGGGCGCGGTCCACGCAGAGCACCCGCAGGCCGGCGCGGGCCAGCAGCATCGCCGTGGAGGCGCCGGCGGCGCGGGCGCCCACCACCACGACGTCCCACCGGGGGTTCACGCCGCGCTCCGCAGCGCCTCGCGGGGCACGCCGGCCCCGAGGTCGGCCAGCAGCCGGCCGACGACGGCCGCGGCGTCGTGGCGGACGCCGTCGAGGAAGGTCGAGTTACGGCGGGTCTGCATCCGCATGCCGACCACGTGCAGCCCGCGCGCGGCCGTCGTCCCGGCGACGTGCCGGATCTCGCCGGCCGCGTCGAGCACGGGCACGTGCAGCCACGGATACGACCGCCGGTAGCCGGTGGCCCAGACCACCGCGCCGATCCCGGCCGCGGCCAGGTCCAGCTCGACGGGCGGCTGGGCAGTCCGGATGCCGGGCAGGGCGGGCGGGGCGGGGAGGACCTCGTCGGCCAGGCCGACGGCGGCGGCGTAGCTGTCGATGCGGTGCAGCAGGCCGGCCATGTGGTCGTCGGCCGCCCGGGTGGTCAGGGGCAGGTCGTCGGCGAACCGGAGCCGGGTGCCGTCGGCGGCCAGCAGCCGCCCGGTCAGGGTGATCCCGCGGGCCTGCAGGGCGGGCAGGTCGACCGCGCGGTCGTCGGGCCGGCCGACCAGCTGCAGCGAGGGGTCCGGCGGCGTGTCGGCGGGGGCGACGTGCGGGCGGACCCGGCGGTCGAGCAGCCCCATCGCGTCCAGCCACCACAGGATCTCCATCCCGCGGTAGCGCCGGGGGACGCGGGCGTGCCGGCCGACGGCGAGCGTGACCGGGCGGCCGGTCGCGGCGATCTCGTCGGCCAGCTGCACCCCGGACGCCGACGCGCCGACCACCAGCACACCGGCGTCGGGCAGCCCGGCCGGGTCGCGGTAGGACGCGGCGGTCAGCTGCACCAGCGAGCGGTCGAGCCGGGCCGCGGCGGCCGGGACCGACGGCAGGTCCGACCAGCCGGTCGCGACGACGACGGCCCGGGTGGTCCAGTGCCCGGCGGCCGTGGCGATCCGGTAGCCGGCCGGGGCGGGCCGCAGGGACTCGACGGCGGCGCCCTCGACCACCGGGGCCCGGGAGGCGACGGCGTAGGCGGAGAGGTAGTCCGCGACCTCGCGGGCGGACATGTAGCCGGCGGGGTCGGGGCCGGCGTACCGCCAGCCGGGCAGCCGGCTCATCCAGTTGGGGGTCAGCAGGCGCAGCGACCGCCAGCGGGCGGAGCGCCAGTGCTCGGCCGCGCGGCCGCGCTCGAGGACGACGTGGTCGACGTCGGCCTCGGTGAGCAGCCGGCTGACCGCGAGGCCGGCCTGTCCGGCACCGACGACGGCGACGGGGACGGGGGTCATGGCGAGCTCCGGGGGTGCCGGGCCGCGCCGGGCCGCCCGGGGAGGGCGGACCGGCCGGCGGGGGGAGGCGGCGCGGCCGCTCAGGGGGTGGTGACGTCGATGACGACGTCGGTGCCATGGGACAGCACGTCGTAGACGGCCGACCGGCGGCGGGACTGCTCGACCAGGGCCGCCAGCTGCTCCGGCGCGGCGTCGCCCTCGATCTCGAAGGACACCCGGATCTGCCGGTAGCCGTTCCGGACGTCGTCGGAGAGTCCGAGGATGCCGAGCAGGTCGATGTCGCCCTCGACGGTCGACCGCACCCGGGTGAGCGTCACGCCGCGGGCGGCGGCGATGTTGGCCAGGCCGGCGGTGAGGCAGGCGGCGATGGCGTGCAGCAGGGTCTCCACCGGGGTGGGGCCCTGGCCGGTGCCGACGAGGACCGCCGGGTGGTCGGCGTCGGAGACGAACGGCTCGGTGCGGCTGGTGTCCTCCTGGCCGGCGCCGTAGAAGCCCTGGATCTCGGTGCGGCTGTGCGTGCCGCTGATCCAGGTGTTGCTCGCCCGGAAGCGGAAGTCGGCGAGCGAGGGGGTGCCGCGCACGGCGTCCAGCGTGGCGAACAGCGTCGGGACGTCCACGCCGTTGCGGGCCGGGCGGGTCGGGGTCTGCGTCATGACGGGGTCTCCTCGGGAGGGTCGTTCCTGACGCTGCGGGACGCTAGGGCCGCGACCTTCCCCCGGCCTTCCGCGACGGCGGGGCCCTCGGCGGTGCGCGGAAGGTCCGGGGAAGCCCCCGCGTGCACCGTCGGCGGCAACCCGGTCCGGCGTCGATCCGCCGGGTGGAGGAGGTCGAGATGAGCAGCGTGCTCCCGGTGGGGGCGCACACCGACGACGAGGCCCGCGCGCGGGAGCCCGGGCCGCGGGTCGGCGACAGCGCGAGCCGCAGCCGCCGGGTGCGGGCCGAGGACATCGGCCTGTTCACCGAGCTGACCGGGGACGCCAACCCCCTGCACACCGACCCGGCCCTGGCCGCGCGCTCGCGGTTCGGCGGCGTCGTCGTCCAGGGCGGGGTGACCAGCGGCCTGCTCAACGCGCTGGTCGCCGAGGACCTGCCCGGCCCCGGCAGCGTCTTCCTCTCCGTCGCCTGGAGCTTCCGCGCCCCGGGGACCTCCTCACCGCCCGGGCCGAGGTGACCGGCGTCCGCACCGACAAGCCGGTCACCCACCTGGCCACGACGATCACCAACCAGGACGGCGTCGTCGTGCTGGAGGGCACGGCGGTCGTCTGGCGCGACCCGGAGGTGGCCCGCGCGACCCGGTAGGCGCGGTCAGCGCAGGGCGGCGGCCACCTTCGCCGCGGCGGCGGCCACGGCCCGGCCCACGCGCCCGACGTCCACGGTGTCGTCGACGTAGACCACGGCGACCGCGGCCCGCGCCCCGCCGTCGGGTCCGGGGACGGGCGCGGCGATCGACCGCAGGCCGGGGATGACCTCGCCCTGAGAGCTCGCCCAGCCGGTGCGCCGGGCCTCGTCGAGCTCCGGCCGGTCGTCGGGAGCGGGCGGTTCGGGCATGAGCAGCGCCAGGCCTGGGGCGCCGCGGCCGACCGGGTGGCGGGTGCCGGGGCGGTAGACGACGTGCGCGGTGGTGTCGTGCGGCTCGACCGTCGTGACGGTCACCGCGTCGTCGCCGGCCCGGACGACGAGGAACGCGGTCATGCCGAGCTCGGCGACGAGGTCGTCGAGGCGGGGGAGGGCGGCGGCCTGCAGGCCGGAACGGACCCCGCGGGCCAGCGCGGCCAGGCCCAGCCCGAGCCAGAAGTGGCCGGCGCGGTCCCGCTCGACGAGCTGGTGGTCCTCGAGGGTGCGCAGCAGCCGATAGGTGATCGAGCGGTGCAGCCCCACGCCCTGCGCGATCTCCATGACCGGCTGCGGGGTGCCCACGGCGGCGAGGTGCTCGAGGATCCGGAGGCCGCGGTCGAGGGTCTGCGACTGCGGCGCGCTCGCCGCGCCGTCCTCTGCCGCCATCGCCGTCCTCCCGGGTCCTCCGTGCCGGAACCAGCCTACGGGCGCAGGTGACCGGCCCCCGCGAGGGCGGGGACCCGGATCGGCGCCCCGGGGTCAGCCGGCGCGCAGGCCGGCCAGGAAGGTGTCGAGCAGGCCGAGCTGGGTCTCCGGGGGCGTCGGGTTGCTGGGCAGGGTGGCCAGGACCTGCAGGCCCATGGCCATGGCGAGCAGCTGCTCGGCGAGGACGCCGTCGGGCGTGGCCACGGTGACCTCGCCGTCGGCCCGTCCCTCGGCGAGGAGGGCGCAGAGGTCCCGGCGCCAGGTGGTCATGGCGGCGTCGCTGATCTCCCCCAGCCGCTCGTCGGTCACCGTGCGGCTCCAGAACGGCAGGACGATGCGCGCCTCGAGGACGGTGAGCTCCGTGGTGGGCAGCACCTCGACGAGGAAGGCGCGCAGCGCCGTCAGGCCGCGCCTGCCCTCGACCGCGGCCCGGATCCGCTCGTTCGTGCGGTCGAAGACGTAGACGAAGGCCGCCTCGATCAGCGCTTCCTTGTTCGCGAAGTAGTAGGCGAGCGCGCCGTTGGCGTAGCCCGCCTCGCGCGCGATCTCGCGCATCGTGGCGGCGTCGGCCCCCTGGGTGGCCATCAGCCGCCAGGTCACCTCGAGGATCTCGCGACGCTTCGCGTCGCGGTCCACCAGTCTCGGCACCGGGCTCCCGTCCCCTCGTCGTCCGACCGTCAGTGTCGTGGACGCGGGGACGGGAACCCGGGCCGGGTCGTCACCGGACGGCGTCCCCCGCCGGCGCGCGGCGGGACCGCTGGGCGACCGCGACGACGACCCCGCCGGCGAACGCCAGCGCGATGACCACCAGCAGGACGGCGGCCAGGACGGCGTCCCCGCTGATCAGCGTGGTGAAGTTGCTCAGCACCAGGACCGTGACGCCGACCAGCCCGAGGGTGCCGAGCACCGGCGCCACCCGCGTGTGCCACACCCGCCGGTCGACCTTCGTCCGCGCGAAGAACGCCAGGACCGCCAGGCTGGTGAGCACCATCAGCACGAGGATGCTGACCGTCGCGAGGCCGGACATCCAGGTGAACAGCTGGAGCACCGGGTCGGAGCCGGCCAGCGCGAAGACCGCCACGATGACCGCGGCCGATGCCGTCTGGGTCAGCGACCCCACGTGCGGCGAGCCGTGCCGGGAGTGCGTCCGGCCCAGCCCGGCCGGGGCCCGCCGCTCGCGACCGAGCGCGAAGAGGTAGCGCGAGACCGCGTTGTGGAACGCCAGCAGTGCGGCGAACAGGCTGGTGAGCAGCAGGATCACCATCACGTCGGCCAGGCCCGGCGTCACGTACTGGGCACCGGCCGCGAACACCAGGCCCGCGGTGTCGGCCTGGGCGGCCGCCACCACGCCGTCGCTGCCGAAGGCCAGGACGATGGCCCAGCTGGCCAGCGCGTAGAAGGCGCCGATGGAGACCACCGCGACGTAGGTCGCCAGCGGCACGGTGCGCCGCGGGTTGCGCGCCTCCTCGCCGTAGATCGCGGTCGCCTCGAAGCCGATGAAGGAGGCGATCGCGAACATGATGCTGATCCCCGGGGCGCCGGAGAAGAACGCCGACGGGGTGAACGAGGAGAACTCGATGCCGTCGGCCCCGCCCTGCACCAGGACGGCGACGGCCACCACGGCGATGACCGCGATCTCGAGGGTCAGCAGGACCCCGAGGACCTTGGTGCCGACGTCGATGTTGCGGTAGCCCAGGAGCGCGACGAGGGCCATGAGCAGGAACGCCCACACCCACCACGGCAGGTCGGGGCCGCCGTACTGGACGACCAGGCCCTGCGCCGTCGCCCCGGCCAGCCCGTAGAGACCGGCCTGGATGGCGGTGTAGGTGAGCAGGGCCAGGCCCGCCGAACCCACGCCGACCGGCGCGCCGAGCCCCTTGGTGACGTAGGCGTAGAAGGCGCCGGCGTCGACCACGTGCCGGCTCATCGCGGCGTAGCCGACGCTGAACAGCAGCAGGACGACGGCCGCCACGACGTAGGCCAGCGGGTTCCCGGGGCCGTTGCCGATGGCCAGCATGACCGGCAGGGCGCCGCCGATCGCGGTCAGCGGCGCGGCGGCGGCGACGACGAGGAACACGATGCCGATGACGCCGATCGAGCCGCGCAGACCGCGGCCGGACCCCTCCTCGGGGGCGGCGACGTCCGGGCGGGGCGGGGAGAGCTCACTCATGGCAGGAACCGCCGTCCTGGGGGGAGCCGGCGGCGCGGGACCGGCAGTGGGCACTGGCGCTGGGCGGGACGTCCAGCGTGGGGTTGCGGTCGAAGAAGCCGACGGGCTTGAGCTGGAAGCCGGTGCGGTCGACCGGCATGATCGGCCAGTCCTCGGGCCGGGGGACGTGGGTGAGGCCGAAGGTGTGCCAGACGACGACGTCGGTGCCGTCGAGGTCCCGGTCGGCGGCGGTGTACTCCGGCAGGCCGGCGCCGCCCTTGTGCTGGTTGACGAAGTCGCCGGCCGCGTAGCGCTCGGCCGGGTCGTAGGCGGTGACCCACAGGTGCCTGGTCGCGAAGGTGGCCCGGCGGTGGATGGAGCTGCCCTCGTCGGCGAGCAGGACCGGCTGCCCCTCCGGGTACAGGGCGTAGGCGACGGGCTCACCGAGCCGGTTGCGGCTGTTCGGGTTGCTCACGTGCCAGACCCGGCCGACGCCCTGGTCGGCCATCCGCTGCGCCTCGGACTCCCGGCGCAGCGTCGTCCGCCGCTGGGTGAAGGCGTTGCCCCGCGGGTTGTCCGGTCCCATCGGGACACGGACGAAGTCGAGCTCCTCGACGGTGTTGGTCGGGCCGTCGACGGTCATGTCCAGCCGGGCGCTGAACAGGTGCTGGTGGTAGGGCGCGCCGAGGCCGGGGGCGATCTCGGAGGCGTACGGGTAGCCGGCCCCGGGGTGGGCGGACGTGAAGACGATGCCGGTGGCCTTGACCTCGAAGCCGATGGTGCCGTCGAGGTAGAGGTACCAGTAGAACCCGTAGTCGTAGTTGCCGATCGTGGTGAAGAAGCTGATCACCATGCGGCGCTGGCGGCGGGTCTCGGACGAGCCGGTCCACAGGTCGCTGTGCTTCCAGAGGATCCCGAAGTCCTCCTCGTGCATGCAGACGGCGTTGGGCAGCACCTGCGGGTTGCCGCGCTCGTCGGCGATCACCGCGTCCAGGTAGGTGATGTCGCCGAGGCAGTCGCAGCCGAGCTCCAGGGCGTTGGCGTAGCGGCCGACCAGGTACTCGCCGGTGTCGAAGTAGTTCTGCCAGGACCGGATCGGGGAGGGGTCAGCGTAGGGGACGACCATCTCGGCGATCGAGGCGCGGTAGATGACCGGCCGCAGCCGGCCGCCGTCGACGAAGCCGATCTGGTGCAGCGTCAGGCCCTCGCGGGCGTCGAAGCCCACGCGCAGCTGCCAGCCCTCCCAGGTGAGCAGGTTGCCGTCGAGGGTGAAGCTCGGGCCCTCGGGCTGGGTGATCTCGATCGGCTTCTGGGTGGTGCGCAGCGGGCCGGTGAGCTCCGGGTCGGTGAAGTTGCCGTGCTCCTCGGGGATCGGCACGGGCCCCATGTCGACGACCTGGTCGACGGTCTTGTTCATGACGTCGACGTAGGCCACCAGCCCGTCGATCGGGTGGGCCCAGGGGTGGTCCTCGGGGTGGTCCTGGCGGAAGGCCAGCCCGCGCAGGATCCGCCGGCCCTCCTCCTCCGGGTACTCGAAGACGCCCGCCGACAGCGGGGCCACCCTCACGTCCGCCACGTCCAGGTCGCGGGCGGCCAGCGCCGCCAGCCACCGCTCGTCGGTCGCGAGGACCTCCTCCACGAGGGCGAACTCCTCGTCCAGCACCGGCAGCTGGCCGTCGGTCGCGGCGTCCAGCGCCCGGTCGGACACCAGCTCGCCGCGGCTCACCGAGACGACGACGTCCCGGGCGGCCGGGCGCGAGACGTCGTGCAGGAGTGCCCGCACCCGCCGGTCCGGCGCGGCGGCGGTGTCCGACAGCGCCGACTTGGCGGGCTCCTCCAGGCCGACGTAGACGAAGCGGGTGGTCTCGGCCACGAGACCGGCGTCCACGAGGACCTGGCGGGCGGCGGAGATCTCCTCCGCGGTCAGCCGCTCGAGTGGATGGCTGCGGGGCGGTGCGGCGGCGGGTGCGGCCATGGGGCTTCCCTCTCTTGGTTCTACGGGTGTAGAAACATGGCGTGACACAGGTTACAAGTGCCGCATCGGTATGTGAAGCCCCCGTCCGAAAGTCGATCGACCGGCCGGTACTGCGGTCCTGCGCTGCGTTCCTGGCCGTCACCTCGGCGGCACTGCACGTCGCGACGGCCGCCGCCGGGGCCACTCCCGCGGTGGCCCTGGTCCTGCTGGCCATGGGGCTGGCCTGCCTGCCGTGCGCGCTGCACCTGGTTCTCCTGCCGCGGCGCCGCGCGTGGGCCCAGGCCGGCCTCGTCGCGGCGGCCATGCTGGTCGCACACCCGTTGCTGGGGCCCGGCGGCGCCCACGCGCACGCCGGCGGCCCGGCGCAGGGCGCGCTCGGCGCGGCCATGGTGCTGGTGCCCGCCCTCGGGCTGGGACTCGCGGGTGCGGGGCTGCTCCTCGCCGGCCGCGGACCGCGCGGGCCGCGTCATGGGTCGCCGGGGCCCGCGTCTCCTGCTGTGTGACACCCGGACCCGGCGCGCGGGGTGGTGCCGCGCCCCCGGTGGGCGTCAGGCTGCTCGTCGTGGACGACTCCGCGGCCCTGCGCCGCGTCCTGGCCGACGTCTTCGCCGACACCGGCGACATCCGCGTCGTCGCCGAGTGCGCGGACGGGGCGGAGGTCGTCGAGGCGGCGCAGCGCGCCCGGCCGGACGTCGTCCTCATGGACCTGGTCATGCCGCGGGTCGACGGCCTCGAGGCGGCCCGCCGGCTGCTGGACGTCCAGCCGGAGGTGCGCGTCGTCCTGCACAGTGCTCTGCTCGACCCCACCGCCGTCCGGGCGGCGCGCCGCCTCGGCCTGGCCGGCTACCTGCTCAAGGGCGACGTCACCGACCTGGCCCAGCACGTCCGCGAGGTCGCCGCCGGCGGCACCGCGTGGAGTCCGCGCGCGAGCGCCGTCCCTGAGGAGTGACCGTGCCACAGACCCGGATCGGCGTCGTCGGCGCCGGCGTCATCGCCCGGCGCCACGTGCGCACGCTGGCGCGCTTCGACGACGTGCGGGTGGTCGCGATCGCCGACCCGGACACCGAACGCGCGCGCACCCTCGCCGGCACGGTGGGCGCCGCGGTCTTCGCCGACGTCGACGCCATGCTCGACGAGGCGCGGCCCGACGCCGTCTACGTGTGCGTGCCGCCGTTCGCGCACGGCGCCCCGGAGCTGGCCGCCGCGGCCCGCGGGCTGCCGTTCTTCGTGGAGAAGCCGCTGGCCACCGACCTGGCGACGGCGGAGGAGATCGACGCCGTCGTCCGGGAGAAGGGGCTGGTCACCGGCGTCGGCTACCACTGGCGGTGGATCGACACCGTCGAGCACCTGCGGGGCCTGCTGGCCGCCCGGCCGGCCCGGCTGGCCGTCGGCTCCTGGCTGGACGCCACCCCGCCGGTGCCCTGGTGGCAGCGCCGCGACCTCTCCGGCGGCCAGCTCGTCGAGCAGGTCACGCACCTGGTCGACACCGCGCGGCTGCTCGTCGGGGAGATCGAGGAGGTCCACGGCTTCGGCGCCCGGTCGGAGCGGGCCGGGTTCCCCGACAGCGACGTCGACGACGTCACCACCGTCGCGGTGCGCTTCGCCACCGGGGCCGTCGGCACGTTCGTGGCCAGCTGCCTGCTGGCCGGTCCGCACGCCGTCGGCCTGCAGCTGGTCGCCGACGGCGTGGTCGCCGAGCTCACCGAGAAGACCCTCACCGTCGTCGACGCCGACGGCCGCGAGGAGCGGACCGCCGCGGGCGACCCGTTCGCGCGGGAGGACCGCGCCTTCGTCGACGCCGTGCAGGGTGGCCCCGACCGCACCCGCGCCGACTACGCCGAGGCGCTGCGCACCCACCGCGTGACCGTCACCGCGGCCCGGTCGGTCGCCGAGGGAGTGCCGCTGCGCGTCCCGGCGGGAGACGGCCGGTGAGGACCCGCCGGCTGCTGTGGGTCTTCCACTGGCTGGTCGTGGGGGGTGAGGAGACGGAGGTGCGCCTGCTGAGCCGGCACCTGCGGCCCGCCTGGGAGATCGACGTCGTCGTCTGCCTGCGCCGCCCCGGGATGCCGGAGCAGACGCACGCCCAGCTGGCCGAGTGCGGCGTCCCCGTCGACACCACCCCGTGCGACCTGCCCGACGACGAGGTCGTGGACCACCTGGCCCGCGTGATCCCGGGCCACGACGTCGTGGTGGCCAGCCAGGGCGTGCCGTTCGTCCACCCCGCCCTGGCGCGGCTGGAGGACCGGCCGCCGCTGGTCGAGCACGGCGGGCTGGTCCGGGAGGCCGAGTCCGGGTCCAAGGACGGCACCGACCGCTACGTCGGGGTCTGCGCCTCCATCCGGGACGCCGCGGCCGCCCGCATGCCCGACCGGCCGCACCACGCGCTGGAGATCCCGTCCATGGTCGACCTCGGCGAGTTCGACCCGGGCCGGCGGGCCGCCGTGCGCCGCGAGTGGGGTCTGGCCGACGACGTCCCGGTCCTCGGCTGGATCGGCCGGCTGGACCGGAAGAAGCGGGTGGAGGACGTGCTCGCGGCCGCCGCGCTGCTGGCCGAGGAGCACCCGGAGGTGCGCTGGGTCCTGGTCGGCGGCCCGAACTTCATGTACCCGGAGCACGCCGACACACTGCGCGATCTGGCCACCCGGCTCGGGCTGGACGGGCGGGTGCGCTGGCTGGGCGACCGGGCCGACGTCCCCCGGCTGCTGACCGGGCTGGACGCCCTGGTCTGGCTGTCGGAGGGGGAGGGGATGCCGCATGTCCTGGCCGAGGCCGGGGCCGCCTGCCTGCCGGTGGTCGCGACCCCCGACAACGGCGCCGGCCAGCACCTGGTGCACGGGCGCAACGTGCTGTTCGTCCCGCACCGGGACCCGGTGGCGGTGGCGGAGGCGCTGGGCCGGGTGGTGCGCTCCCCGGCGCTGCGCCGCCGGCTGGGGCGGCAGCTGCGGGCGGACGTGGAGGCGCGGTTCAGCGTGCCCGCCGTCCTGCCGCGGTGGCGGGCCCTGCTCGACGAGCTGGCCCCCGCGTGAGCCGCGACGAGGGTGCCCGGCCGCACGGCCGGGCACCCTCGTCAGGTCGGAACGGTCAGCGCACCGACGCCTGCGCCCCCTCCCGCTGCGCGGCCTCGGCGTCCCGCTGTCCGGGTCCGGCGTTGCTGCCGGACTCGGGCAGGTCGGAGTCGCCGTGGTCGTCGAGCATCGTCTCCTCGTCGAAGGGGCTCTCGCCGGACAGTGCCGCCGACAGTTGCTCGCGGTCGAGCTCCTTGGTCCAGGTGGCGACCAGGACGGTCGCGATCGCGTTGCCGGCGAAGTTGGTCACCGCGCGGGCCTCGGACATGAAGCGGTCGATGCCGACGATCAGGCCCACGCCGTCGAGCAGGTCCGGACGGTGGGCCGAGAGCCCGCCGGCCAGCGTGGCCAGGCCGGCGCCGGTGACCCCGGCGGCACCCTTGGACGCGATGATCATGAAGACCAGCAGGCCGATCTGCTCGCCGACCGTCAGCGGGTCGCCCAGTGCCGAGGCGATGAACAGCGAGGCCATCGTCAGGTAGATCGCGGTGCCGTCGAGGTTGAAGGAGTAGCCGGTCGGGACGACGATGCCGGCGACCGGCTGGCTGACGCCGGCGTGCTCCATCTTCGCGATCAACCGGGGCAGCGCCGTCTCCGACGACGAGGTCGAGACGATCAGCAGGAACTCCCGGCCCAGGTACTTCATCAGCGTGAAGACGTTCACGTGGGCGACGAGGCGCAGGATCGTCCCGAGGATGACGAACACGAAGATCGCGCAGGTGATGTAGAAGGCCAGCATGAGCACGGCCAGGCTCTTCAGCGCGTCGATGCCGGTCTCCCCGACGACGGCCGCGATCGCCCCGAACGCCCCGATCGGCGCCAGCCACATGACCATCGAGAGGATGCGGAACACCAGCTTCTGCAGGATCCCGACCGCGCGCAGGATCGGCTCACCGGAGCGGCCCATGGCCTGGATCGCGAACCCGACGAGCAGCGCGACCAGCAGCGCCTGCAGCACCGAGCCCTCGGTCAGGGCCGACAGCAGCGTCGTCGGGATCAGGCCCAGCACGAAGTCGATGGTGCCGCCGCCCTCCTCGGCCGTCGTCGCCAGCTCCGCACCCTGCCCCCGCAGCTCGTCGGAGAGCTGCAGCCCGTCCCCGGGGTGGATGAGGTTGCCCACCAGCAGGCCGATCGTCAGGGCGACGGTCGACATGAGGATGAAGTAGCCGAGCGCGAGCCCACCGATCCGGCCGACCTTGGCCGCCTGCCGGATCGCGCCGATGCCCAGCACGATCGTGCAGAAGATGACGGGCGCGATCAGCATCTTGATCAGGCCCACGAACGCGGTGCCCAGCCACTTGAGGCTGGTGGCGAACTCGGGGAACGCGAAGCCGACGGCGATGCCGAGCACCACCGCCCCGATGACGGCGATGTAGAGCCAGTGCGTCCGGTCCTTCTTCCGGGCGGCGGGCGGTGTGTCGTGCTCGGTGCCTGACGCCATGACGTCTCCTGTCGTCGGCCGGAGGCGAGTGCCTCCCGGGTCCGGTGGGTTCTGCCCCGTGGAGGGCGACGCCAGTCACACTGCTGGCCGGGGTGACGGCGGTCACGCATTCGGTCATTGCGTTCACGCCGGACGGCGGCGGGTCCGGCAGGCGGCACACTCGGCACGTGCGCGTGCCCGCCTCCCTCCCGCACCGCCGCGACCCGAGCCTGGCCCGGCGGCTGCTGCTGCTGCAGGCGCTCGTGGTCGGCGTCGTCGTCCTCACCGCCACGGCCGTCGCCTACCTCGACGCCCGCCAGGCGGTGCAGCAGTCCGCCGAGCAGGAGACGACGGCCATCGTGGAGAGCCTCGCCGACTCCCCGCTCGTGCTCGAGGCGGTGACCGGCCCCGACCCGTCCGCGGTGCTGCAGCCCTACGTGGAGCAGGTGCGGGCCGACACCGGCACCTCGTTCATCACCGTCCTCGCCCCCGACCGCACCCGGTACACCCACCCCGATCGCGACCAGATCGGCCGTCCCTTCCGCGGCACGATCGCCCCGGCGCTGGCGGGGGAGACGTTCACCGAGACCTACACCGGCACCCTCGGCCCGTCGGTGCGGGCGACCGGCCCGGTGGTGGGCGCCGGCGGGGAGGTCGTGGCGCTGGTGTCCGCGGGCATCACCGTCGAGGCCATCGGGGAGGACCTCGCCGCCGCCGTCCCCGGGATCGCCGGGACCGCCCTGGTCACCCTCGCCGTCGGCGGGCTGGGCAGCTGGGCGCTCAGCCGCCGGCTGCAGCGGCAGACCCACGGCCTCTCGCCGGGGCAGCTGGCCCGCATGGTCGAGTACCACCACGCGGTGCTGCACGCCGTCCGGGAGGGCCTGCTGCTGGTCGACGGCGAGCGGCGGGTGCAGCTGGTCAACGACGAGGCGCGGCGGCTGCTGGGACTAGACGGCGACCCGGCCGGCCGGCACGTCGCCGACCTGGGCCTGCCCGCCGAGCTCACCGCGCTGCTGACCCAGCAGCGGACCGCGGTCGACGAGGTGCACGTGACCGGCACCCGCGTGCTCGTGGTCAACCAGGCGCCGCCGCAGGCCGCCGACGGCGGGGCCGGCACCGTGGTCACCCTGCGGGACCACACCGACCTGCAGGCCCTGACCGGCGAGCTGGACAGCGTGCGGTCCTTCGCCGAGTCGCTGCGGGCGCAGGCCCACGAGGCGGCCAACCGGCTGCACACCACCGTCTCGCTGGTCGAGCTCGGCCGCACCCAGGAGGCGATCGAGTTCGCCACCGCGCAGCTGGCCTCGGCGCAGCGGCTGACCGACCGGGTGGTCAGCGCGGTGGGTGACCCGGTGCTGGCCGCGCTGCTGCTGGGCAAGGCCGCGACCGCGCACGAGCGGGGCGTGCTGCTGGAGATCGACCCCGCGACGTCGGTGGGGGAGACCGGCCTCCCGGGCGGCGACCTGGTCACCATCGTCGGCAACCTGCTGGACAACGCGATCGACGCCGCGCTGTCCGGGGACCCGCCGCGGGAGGTCCAGCTGGCCCTGGAGGTCGCCGGCGGCCGGCTGGAGATCCGGGTCGAGGACACCGGCCCGGGTGTCGCCGAGGCCGACCTGCCGCGGGTCTTCGAGCGCGGCTGGTCGACCAAGGACGCCGGCGGCGCGCCCGCGGGGCTCGGCCGGGGCCTCGGGCTCGCCCTGGTCGCGCAGGCGGTGCGCCGGCACGGCGGCACGATCACGGTGCGCCCCGGCCCGGGCGCGGAGTTCGTGGTCTCGCTGCCCCTCCCGGTGCCGGCGGGAGCCGCCCGGTGAGCGCCCCGGTGATCCGCGTGCTCGTCGTCGAGGACGAGCCGGTCGCCGCCGAGGCGCACCGCGCCTACGTGGACCGGACGGCGGGCTTCGGCACCGCCGCGGTCGCCGGCACCGGCGCGCAGGCCCTCGACGCGCTGGCCCGGCTGCCGGTCGACCTGGTGCTGCTGGACATGAACCTGCCCGACACGCACGGCATCGAGCTGTGCCGGCGGATCCGGGCGGCGGGTGCGCAGGTCGACGTCCTCGCGGTCACCTCGGCGCGGGAGCTCACCACGGTGCGCGCGGCGGCGGCGCACGGCGTGGTCGGCTACCTGCTCAAGCCGTTCACCTACCCGGCCCTGCGCGACCGGCTGACCGCCTACGCCGAGTACCGGGCACGGTTGCACGCCGCGGGCGACGCCGCCGGCCAGGACGAGGTCGACCGCGTGCTCGGTTCGGCACGGCCCAGCCGGCCGGCGCCGCTGCCGAAGGGGATGGGGCGGGAGACGCTGGACGCCGTCGTCGCCGCCGTCCGGGCCGGGGACGGGCTCTCGGCCGCGGAGACCGGCGAGCTGATCGGCGCCTCGCGGATCACCGCCCGCCGCTACCTGGAGTACCTCGCCGACACCGGCGTGGTCGACCGCGCCCCCCGCTACGGCGGCGCCGGCCGCCCCGAGATGGAGTACCGCTGGCGGTGACCCTCAGCCGCAGGCCGGGCGGGTCAGCCACAGCAGCAGCCCGATGGTCAGCCCGACGGTCGAGTGCCCCACCACGCCGCGGGCGTGGGTGACCAGCGGGTAGTCGGTCATCGTCGGCAGGGACGTGCCCTCGTCGACGACCAGGAAGGCCGCGGCGCCGACGGCGAGCCCGGCGGCCAGCGGGTGCACGCCCCGCCGGGTGAGCGCGGCGGCGAGCACGCCGTAGGTCGTGCCGAAGGTGCGGTGCAGCGCCAGCCCGACCCGCCCGGCCGCCGCGTCGTCGAGATCCCGCCCGGCCACCTGCCCGAGCTGCCGGCCCAGCTGCACGAGCGTGCCGCCCGGCGCGAGCTCCTGCTCCCGGCGCCTGGACGCCTCGCTCTGCCGCGCGTAGAAGAGCGTGGTGACGGCGTCCATCGTGCGGCTGGCGACGTAGCCGGCCAGCGCTCCGGTCGCCAGGGTCTGCCGCCGTCGGGTCATCTCCGGCTCCCTCCGCCGGCCGCAGTATCGGGGGACGGCGATCCGCGGAGGAACCCCCGGGCGGCTCCTCGACGGTTCCGTCGCCACCGCCCCCGCCCGACCCCTCACCCCGCGTGAGGAGCGGCCGCCCTGGGCCCCGGACACCCGTGTGCGGGGCTCAGGGCGGGCGTTGATGAGCTGGGCAGGAACTACTCGGCCGCGCCCGCCCGCCGGTCGCCGGTTCCGCGCACCGCCGGTGCGGGCCGCGGCCGGGGCGCCCGCGAGGCCGCCGTCGGCACCACCAGGGCCAGCAGGCTGCCGAACACCGCCAGCGCGGTGAGGACGTAGAAGATCGACGTCAGCGAGATCCCCGAGGCGATGAGGAGCCCACCGACCAGCGGGCCGCCGATGCCGCCGAGGCGGCCGAAGCCGGCGCACCAGGCGACACCGGCGCTGCGCACGTTCGTCCGGTAGTAGGTCGCGACGAAGCCGTAGATCAGGATCTGCGTCCCGCTGGTGCCCAGGCCGACGACGGCGACGAAGGCCAGCAGGACGGCGAGCGGGAGGCTGACGGTCAGGAACGCGATCGCCGCCGCACCGAGCAGGAAGGAGGCGGCCACCACGGGCTTGGGGCCGAACCGGTCGGCGAAGCGGGAGGCGCCCAGCGCACCGAGCACCGCGCCGCCGTTGAGCACGAGCAGGAAGGCCAGCGAGCCGTTGGTGGAGAAGCCGGCCCGGCCCATGAGCTCCGGCAGCCAGGTGTTGAGCGCGTAGACCAGGAGCAGGCCGGTGGCGCTGAGCAGCCCGAGCAGCACGGTGGGCAGCAGGTACACCCGGCTGGCCAGCCCGGCGAAGCCCGCCCGCCCGCGAGCCACCGGCTCGGTCGCCGGCGCGCCGGGGGCCGCGGTCTCGGCGAGGTCCACCCCGGTGCGCCGGGCGACCGCGCGGGCCTCCTCGAGCCGTCCGCGGGAGGCCAGCCACGCCGGGGACTCCGGCATCTTGAGGATCGCCAGCGGGAACAGCGTCACCAGCGGGAGGGCGCCGAGGAGGAACATCCCCCGCCAGCCGATGGCGTCCAGCGCCACGATCGCCACCAGGGCGGCGAGCAGGCTGCCCAGCGGGACGCCGGAGTAGGTGATCGCGTTCGCGACGTTGCGCCGGCCCGCCGGCGCGAACTCCGCCACCAGTGCGCCGGTGGTGGCGACGAGCGCGCCGACGCCGATGCCGGTGACGAAGCGGAGCAGGCCGAACACCGTCGTGGTCGTCGCCAGCGCGGTGAGCGCCATGCCGACGGAGAACCAGGCGTAGGCGGTGAGCATGACCTTCCGCCGGCCGATCAGGTCGGCGACGCCGCCGGCCACCAGCGCGCCGACGAGCACGCCGACGAGGGCGTAGCTGCCCAGCGCGCCGGCCGTGGCCGGCGTCACCGCGCCGATCTGGCCGGGGTCGCGGAGGAAGAGGGGGACGACGGTGCCGTACACGACCAGGTCGTAGCCGTCGAACACCAGGCCGACGGTCGCGAGCGACACGATCCACGTGACCGTCCTGCGGCGGAGCACGTCCTGCTGGGGGGAATCCACTGCTGTTCTCCTCGTCTCGGGCGTGCGGCGGCCGTAGCAGGGCAGGCGGGAGCCGGCGAGCGACGTCGCCACGGGGGTGGGGGAGGGGTGCGACCCGGCGCGCAGGGCGGGGATGCGGTGCGCGCCGGGGGGCCGGCGGGGCGCGCGAGCGGCGCCCGGCGGGGTCAGTCGGAGGCAGGGTCCTGCGCTGTGTCCGACGGCGCCGGGTCCTGCGCTGTGTCCGACGGCGCCGGGTCCTGCGCTGTGTCCGACGGCGCCGGGTCCTGCGCTGTGTCCGACGGCGCCGGGTCCTGCGCTGTGTCCGACGGCGCCGGGTCCTGCGCTGTGTCCGACGGCGCCGGGTCCTGCGCGATGTCCGACGGGTGGGGGGCCAGGGGCGTGACCGTCATCCGCATGTGGGCGAACAGCGGCAGGCCCCAGAGGATCTCGTGCAGCTGCTGGTTGCTGTCGACGGCGAAGACGCTGAGGTTGGCGTACTCCCCGACGCACCGCCAGATGTGGCGCCAGTGGCCAGAGCGCTGCCACTCCTGCGAGTAGGCCCTCTCCCGGGCCAGGAGGTCGTCGCGCGCCGCCGGGTCCATGTCCGGTGGCAGCGCGACGTCCATCCGGACCGCGTACAGCTGGGTCACGCGGGGTCCAGCGCGAAGTCGTAGGTGACCTCCTCGCCGGCGCCCGAGGCGGCCGGGGTCGGGTGCAGGATCAGCTCCGGCTTCACGGCCTGGGCGACGTCGGTCTCGACGTAGTCGCCGCCCTGGAAGTACAGCTGGGTGGTGACCAGCTGCTTGCCGGGCGCGGACACCTTGAGGTGCAGGTGGGCCGGGCGCCACGCGTGCCAGCCGGCCGCCGCGATGAGCGCGCCGCAGGAGCCGTCGGTCGGGATCTGGTACGGCGCCGGCTTGACCGTGGAGAACGCGAACCGGCCGTCCGGCCCGGTCAGGACCGTGCCGCGCAGGTTCCACTCCGGGATCCCGGGGGCGAACTGGGAGTAGAAGCCGTCGTCGTCGGCGTGCCACAGCTCGACCCGGGCGTCCTGCAGCGGGGCGCCGTCCAGGTCGGTCACGGTGCCCTGGAACACGAACGGCGTGCCCTTCTCCCCGTCGCGCATCGGGAGGGTGGCCTGGCTGCGGAACTCCGGCGAGCCCGGGATGTAGTACGGGCCCTCGATGGTGCCGGTGGCGCCCTTGCGGTCGGCGTTGGCCACCTCCTCGACCACGTGCTCGACCCAGACGTCGAGGAACAGCGGCCACTCGCCGTCCTGCCCGACCCGGATCAGCCACGCCTTCAGCGCGTCGTACTCGGCGTAGGTGACCCCGTGCCGCCGGATGACGTCGTGCAGGGCGGTGAGGGCGTCGGTGGCGATCGCCGAGACGCGCGCCTGGTCGACGGCGGCTGCGGCGCGCTCCTTCTGGGCGAAGCGCTCGGTGGCGTTGCGGCCGGAACCGGCGGCGGTCGGGTTGATCTCGGTGGGTGCGGTCACGGTGTCCTCCTGGGGTGGTGGGTGCGGTGGTGCGGCGACCTCCCTGCAGGTCCCGCCGCGAGCGTGCGAGCGGTGGGGGCAGGGAGGTCCGTCAACGGTCCCGGCGGTAGCGGGCGAGCTTGTCGGGGTCGATCGCGATGCCGATCCCCGGTCCCGGACGGACGGCGAGCTCGCCACCGGAGATCTCCAGCGGCTCGGTGAGCAGGTCGTCGCTCATGTCCAGGAAGTTCGAGAGCTCACCGGCCCGGCGGGCCGAGCTGCGGTGAGCGGCGCCGAAGACGACGGTGCAGGCGGTGCCCACCTGGCCGTCGATCTGGTTGCCCATGACCACCTCGGCCCCGAGGCCGTCGCACTGGTGCAGGATCCGCTGCGACGTGCTGAACCCCGTGCGGGCGGTCTTGATGCTGATCATGGTCGCCGCGCCGCCCAGCAGCTCACGGGTGACCTCGCCGGGGGTCGTGGCGCTCTCGTCGGCGACAGTGGGGACCGTCGTCCGCGCGGTCAGCCACCGGCGGCCGAGCACGTCGTCGGCCGGGCACAGCTCCTCCGACAGGGTCAGGCCGAGGTCGGCCATCGCGTCCAGGGCGCGGGCCGCCTCCGACGGCGTCCAGCCGCGGTTGCCGTCGACGTAGAGCTCGACGTCCGGGCCCAGGGCGGTGCGCAGGGCCCGGCAGGCGCCGACGTCCAGCGCGACCGGACGGCGGCCGACCTTCACCTTGAAGGTCGTGATGCCGTGGACGTCGCGGACCCGCTCGGCGTCGGCGACCATCTCGGCGTCGGGGGCGAACCCGACCATGTGCGCGACCCGCAGCCGGTCGGTCCAGCCGCCGAGCAGCTGGGTCACCGGCAGGCCCAGGGTGTGGCCCAGCGCGTCCCAGATCGCCATGTCGACCGCCGCCTTCGCGGTCGGGTTGCCGACGGTGCGGTCCAGCCGCCCGTGCACCACCTCGCGCTCCAGCAGGGTGAGCCCCACCAGCTGCGGGGCGAACACCTTGTCGACCACCGCGACGATCGACTCCTGCGTCTCGCCGTAGGTGTACGGGCGCGGCGGGGCCTCGGCGACACCGACGACGCCGTCGTCGGTGTGCACGCGGACCAGCACGTGGTCGGCGACGTGCACCTCGCCGCTGGCGAAGCGCAAGGGCTTGCGGTAGGGGATCGCGTACGGGATCGCCTCGATCGCGACGATCTTCACCGGCTACCTCCGGGGTGGACGACGGGGAGTTCGGGCAGGGGGACCGGGTCGGCGTCGGGCGCGATGAAGCCGTTGGCCGCGAGGGCCTCCAGCAACCGGGTCAGTGCGGGGGAGTGGTCGTCGGTGCGCCAGGCCAGCGCGACGTCGACGTGCACGTCGTCGGCGACCGGAACCAGCGCGACGCCCTCGACCGAGACGGCGCGGACCGACTCCGGGAGGAGCGCGACGCCCATGCCGGCGGCGACCAGCGTGAGCATGATCGAGGTCTCCGCGGCCGCGTGCGTCCGCCGCGGCAGGAAGCCGGCCGCGAGGCAGGCCCGGGCGGCGGTGGCGTCGACCACCGAGTCGGGGACGCCGTAGACGACGAAGTCCTCGTCCCGGAGCTCCGCCAGCCCGACCGGCTCGTCCCCGGCGAGCCGGTGGCTCCGGGGGACGGCGCAGACGAACCGCTCCCGCGTGACCAGCCGCGCCGAGAGCCCGGGGGAGCGCAGCGGCGGCCGGAGCACCGCCAGGTCGATGCGGTCCTCCTCCAGCGCGAGCTCCTGCGCGGGGGTGAGGAGGCCGGGCTCGAAGCGGAGCACCAGGCCCGGCACCTCGCGGGCGGCGATCCGGGCCAGCTGGGGCAGCTGGCGGAACGCGGCCAGGCCGGTCGCGCCGACGCGCAGCAGGCCGGTGCTGCCCTCGCCGACCAGCCGGACGCGCGCCTGCGCGGCGTCCACCGACTCGAGGATGCGCTCGGCGTCGCGCAGGAGGGCCTCGCCGGCGGGGGTGAGCTCCACCCGCCGCGTCGTCCGGGTGAACAGCGTGGCCCCCACCTGCGACTCGAGCTGGCGGATGGCCTGCGAGAGGGGGGACTGGGCCATGTGCAGCCGCTCGGCGGCCTGACCGAAGTGCCGGGTCTGCGCGACCGTGACGAAGTAGCGGAGCTGGCGGATCTCCACGTCCCCTCCTCTCCCGGGTCCGGTGTGGCTGTGACGCAGCCAACGTAGGGCCGCTGGGCATGTACCGGCAAAGACCGATTCCGGCTCGATTGAGACGTGCAGCGTCTCGAAGAACCCCAGGTCGGGACTGGGCACTTGTCCGGCGCGCCGGGTGACGGGCGCCACGAACAGTGGGGAGGACGCACCACCCCGCACCACCGACCCGACCGGAGGCACCGCCATGACCGCCGACGTCACCCGCGTCCACGAGATCCTCGCCGACGCCGTCGTCGACGACCCGGAGGCCGGGATCTACCGCGCCAACCGCCGGATCTTCACCGACGAGGAGATCTTCGAGCTGGAGATGACCCACATCTTCGAGGGCAACTGGGTCTACCTGGCCCACGAGAGCCAGCTCCCGGAGCCGGGCGACTACTTCACGACCTCCATCGGCCGCCAGCCCGTCGTCATCACCCGGGACAAGAGCGGCGAGCTGCACTGCCTGGTGAACGCCTGCGCGCACCGGGGGGCGATGCTCTGCCGCCGCAAGACCGACAACCGGATGACGCTGACCTGCCCCTTCCACGGCTGGACGTTCCGCAACGACGGCGCGCTGCTCAAGGTCAAGGACCCCGACGGCGCCGGGTACCCGGCGACCTTCGACACCGCCGGCTCGCACGACCTGACGAGGGTGGCCCGGTTCGACAGCTACCGCGGCTTCCTGTTCGGCAGCGTCAACCCCGACGTCGTCCCGCTCGCGGAGCACCTCGGCGACGCCACCACGGTCATCGACATGCTGGTCGACCAGTCACCGGAGGGGCTGGAGGTCCTGCGCGGCTCGTCGACCTACACCTACGACGGCAACTGGAAGGTCCAGGCGGAGAACGGCGCCGACGGCTACCACGTCAGCGCGACGCACTGGAACTACGCCGCCACCACCTCCCGCCGGAGCACCGGCGAGTCGGCCAACACCACGAGGGCCCTCGACGCCGGCGGCTGGGGGAAGTCCGGCGGCGGCTACTGGTCCTACCCGAACGGCCACCTGTGCCTGTGGACGTGGGCGGCCAACCCGGAGGACCGCCCGCTGTGGGACCGGCTGGACGCGCTCAAGGAGCAGTTCGGCGAGGCCAAGGGCGAG
Organism: Geodermatophilus sp. CPCC 205506; assembly: GCF_051383635.1. Lineage (NCBI taxonomy): Bacteria > Bacillati > Actinomycetota > Actinomycetes > Geodermatophilales > Geodermatophilaceae > Geodermatophilus > Geodermatophilus sp. CPCC 205506. The sequence continues at coordinate 21,944 of NZ_JALPKP010000036.1, forward strand.
TTCATGGTCAAGGGCTCCCGCAACCTGTGCCTCTACCCGAACGTCTACCTGATGGACCAGTTCAGCACCCAGATCCGGCACTTCCGGCCGATCTCGCCGGACAGGACCGAGGTCACCATCTACTGCATCGCCCCCAAGGGCGAGAGCGCCGAGGCCCGGGCCCACCGCATCCGCCAGTACGAGGACTTCTTCAACGCCTCCGGGATGGCCACCCCCGACGACCTGGAGGAGTTCCGCTCCTGCCAGCTCACCTTCCGGGCCACCGCGGCGCCGTGGAACGACATGAGCCGGGGTGCGGAGCACTGGCTCGACGGGCCCGACCCGGTCGCCGAGTCGCTCGGCATGCACGGCGTCGTCTCCTCGGGGCTGCGCAACGAGGACGAGGGGCTCTACCCGGTGCAGCACGGCTACTGGCTGCAGACCATGCGCGCCGCGCTCGAGCAGCAGGCCGGCGCGACCGCCACGACCCCGAGGGGCTGACCCCGATGACCTCCACGCAGACCGCCACCGGCGGCGCGCTCGTCACCCAGAACGCCATCGAGCAGTTCCTCTACCGCGAGGCGCGCTACCTCGACGACCGCGAGTTCGAGAAGTGGCTGGAGTGCTACGCCGACGACGTCGTCTTCTGGATGCCGTCGTGGGCGGACGACGACCGGCTCACCGAGGACCCGCAGCGGGACATCTCGCTCATCTACTACCCGAACAAGGGCGGTCTCGAGGACCGGGTGTTCCGCATCCGCACCGAGCGCTCCAGCGCGACGTCGCTGCCCGAGCCGCGGACCAGCCACAACATCAGCAACGTCGAGGTCATCGAGCGGCGGGGCGACCTGGTCGACGTGCGGTTCAACTGGCACACCATGTACTTCCGGTACAAGACGGTCGACCCCTACTACGGGACGTCGTTCTACACGATCGACTTCTCCGGGCCCGCGCCGCTCATCCGCCGCAAGACCGTGGTGCTGAAGAACGACTACATCCACCACGTCGTCGACGTCTACCACCTCTGAGCCGGGAGTGATCTCCGTGGACCACCGCGTGGCACTCGCGTTCGAGGACGGGGTCACCCGCTTCATCACCTGCCGGGAGGACCAGACCGTCGCCGACGCGTCCTACCGGGCGCGGATCAACATCCCGCTGGACTGCCGGGACGGCGCCTGCGGCACCTGCAAGAGCCTCTGCGAGTCCGGCGACTTCGACGGGGGCACCTACCTCGACGACGCGCTCTCGCCGGACGAGGCGGCCGAGGGCTACGTGCTGCCGTGCAGCATGAAGCCGCGGTCGGACCTGGTGCTGCAGATCCCGACCACGTCGGCGGTGGCCAAGACCAGCGCGGCCACCCACCGGGGCCGGGTCACCGGCCTCGACCGGCTCTCATCCACCACGGTCGGCCTCACCGTCGAGATCGCCGACCGGGCCGCGCTGGCGTTCTTGCCGGGGCAGTACGTCAACATCGCCGTCCCCGGCACGGAGGAGTCCCGCTCCTACTCCTTCAGCAGCGCGCCCGGGGACGAGGCGCTGACGTTCCTGGTGAAGCTCACCCCCGGCGGCGTCATGTCCACCTGGCTGGAGGAGCGCGCCGCGGTCGGGGACGAGATCACCTTCACCGGGCCGCACGGCAGCTTCTTCCTCCGCGACTCCGACGCCCCGCTGCTGCTCCTGGCCGGCGGCACCGGCCTGGCGCCGGTCCTCTCCATCCTGCGGACCCTGGCGGCCGCGGGCAGCACCCGTCGCGCGCACCTGGTCTACGGCGTCACCACCGACGACGACGTGGTCGAGCTCGACACCATCGGCCGCCTCGCCGACTCCCTCGACGGGCTCACCTGGGACCACTGCGTCGCCGACCCGGCGACGACGGCCCGCAACCAGGGCTACGTCACCGGGCTGTACGGGCCCGAGCACCTGCACGGCGGCGACGGCGCGGTCTACCTCTGTGGCCCGCCGGCCATGGTGGAGGCGGTCCGCACGCACGTCTCCGGGCTGGGCGTGACCCCGTCGGGCTTCTACTACGAGAAGTTCGCGCTGGCCGCCGTCCTGGCGCCGGCCGCGGAGGAGGTCGCCGAGCCGGAGCCCGCCGTCGCGGAGCCCCTGCCGGTGCCGGTGGCGCGCACCGCGCCCGGCCTGCTCACGCTGGGCGGCCGCGAGGGCCGGGCCGCCGCCGGGCAGGTCCTGCTGCCCCCGGCCGAGCTGACCCCGGTCGGCGCCGGGGCTCCGCGCCGCAGCCCCGAGTCGGCCGCCGACCTGTGGCGCTGCGCGGGACAGGCGGTCGGCCAGCCGTCCGGCCCGGGCGACGTCCGCCCCGTGGCCGACGCCGACGACCTGCTGCCCGCCGACGCCGCCCGCGCCGTCGCCGGCCAGGAGCTGCTCCCGGAGGCGGCGCTGGCGCCGCTCACCCCGCCGCCGGCCGCCCCACCGGAGCCGGCGGGGACGCCCGAGGCCGCGCGGATCACCGCGGACGGGTACGAGATCGGCGAGGACCACCCGTCCGTGCACCAGAGCGACGCGGTCTTCGACGCCCGCCAGGCCCTCGAGCTCGGGGCGCTCGAGCTCACCATCGGGCGCCTGACCCACCAGCAGCTGGTCGGGTACCGGCTGCTGGCCGAGGCCACCGTGCCCTACGTCGAGGGCGACCGGTTCGTCGACGCCCCCGCGTACACCGAGACCAACGCCGCCTTCCACGACTACCTGTTCACCCTCACCGGCAACGAGCACCTGCTGCGGGCCTACCAGGCGCTCGGGGTCAGGGGGCACATGGAGGAGTCGCTGCGCACCGCCACCTGGGTCCACCCGCGGTGCGCGCAGGACCACCTCGACATCGTGACGGCGTTCCGGGACGGCGACCGCGAGCGCGCGCGGGTGCTCATCACCGAGCACGCGGCGCGGTCGAAGGAGACCACCCGCCGGGCCATGCGCGAACTCGCCGACGGGCGCCGTCCCCGGTTCGTCACGCCGGGCCGGTTCGCCGGCCAGGTCGTCGTGGTCACCGGTGCCGGGCAGGGCATCGGCGAGCGGACCGCGCGGCGGATCAGCGCCGAGGGCGGCACGCTCGTGCTCGCCGACCGTGCCGAGCTGGTGCGCGACCTGGCCGAGGAGCTGGGCTCGCCGGGTGCGGAGGCGGTGGCGGTCGTCGCCGACCTGCAGACCTGGGAGGGCGCGTCGGCCGTCGTCGACACCGCGCTCGCGCGGTTCGGCCGCATCGACGTCGCCGTCCACACCGTGGGCGGGACGATCTGGGCCAAGCCGTTCGAGCACTACCCGCCCGACCAGATCCGGGCCGAGATCGACCGGTCGTTGTGGCCGACGCTGTGGTGTTGCCGCGCCGTCGTGCCGCACATGGTCGAGCGGGGCCGCGGGACGATCGTGAACGTCTCCTCGGTCGCCACCCGCGGGCTCAACCGGGTGCCGTACGCCGCGGCCAAGGGCGGGGTCAACGCCATCACCACCGCGCTGGCCCTCGAGATGGCCCCGCACGGGGTGCGGGTCGTCGCCACCGCCCCCGGCGGGACCGACGCGCCCCCGCGCCGGACGCCGCGCGGCCCCGCGCCGCAGACCGAGCAGGAGCAGGAGTGGTACCGGACCATCGTCGACCAGACGGTGGACTCCTCGCTGATGAAGCGGTACGGGACCCTCGACGAGCAGGCGGCGGCCATCACCTTCCTCGCGTCGGAGGAGGCCTCCTACATCACCGGGACCGTCCTGCCGGTCGCCGGCGGCGACCTGGGCTGACCGGGCGTGCCGACCGCGGCGGAGGCCCTCCCCGCCGACCCGCCCTACGGTGGGGACGTGCGCCCGGGCGAGGACGACGTCCACGTCGTCGGTCCGGCCGCCGAGGCCGGGCAGCTCGACGCGCTGCTGGCCACGGCCCGGACCGGCACACCGGTCGTGGCCGTCGTCGAGGGCCCGGCCGGCATCGGCAAGACGACCCTGCTGCGCCGGTTCCGCGGTCGCCACCCCGGCCTGCGGGAGAGCACGGTGGCCGGGCTGCCGTGGGAGAGCCGCCGGCCGGGTGCGCTGGTCCGGCGGCTGCTCGACGACCTGCCCGGCGGCGCCCCGGTGCCGCAGGACGCGGCCGACCCGGCCGACCTCGGGACCGAGCTGGCGGCCCGGTGGGCGGCGGCGGCCGCCGACGAGCCGCTGCTGGTGGCCGTGGACGACGCGCACTGCGCGGACGCGGTCTCGCTGCAGGCGGTCGGGTCCGCAGTGGCCCGCACCCGCGACGCCGCCGTCCTGCTGCTGCTCGCCCGGACCGTGGGCTGGGCGGCTCCGGGCGACCACGCCGCCCTCGATGTGCTCGACCGGCTCGAGGCCGTGCGGGTGCGGGTGCCCCCGCTGGGGCCGGAGGAGACCCGGCTGCTGGCCGCGCGTGTGGTCGCCGTCGACCTGCCGCTGCCGGTCGCCCGGCGGCTCAGCGAGCACACCGCCGGGATCCCGCGGCACCTGCTGGAGGTCCTGCGCGGCACGCCTCCGGCGCGCTGGACCGACTGGCAGACCCGGCTGCCCGCGCCGAGCACCGTCCAGCGCCGGGTGCGGCAGGCGCTGGAGGGCTGCTCGCCCGCGGCCCGGGCCCTGGTGGAGGCCGCCGCCGTGCTCGGGCCGTCGCCCGTGCTGGCCGACGCCGCGGCGCTGGCCGGCCTCACCGACCCGATCGCGGCGCTCGACGAGGCGTGCAGTGCGGGGCTGCTCGCGCCCGCCGGCGGGCACGGCCTGGACGTCGTCGCCTTCCCGGAGCGCTTCGTCCGCGGCGCGGTGCACGGCGGCCTGCCGCCGATGCGGCGGCACGACCTGCACCTGCGCGCGGCCGGCATCGTCGACGACGAGACCGAGCAGCTCCGCCACCGCGTCGAGGCGGCTCCGCTCCCCGACGCCGGCCTGGCCGCCCAGCTGGTGGAGCTGGCCCGCCGCAAGGCCGACGAGGGGGCGTGGGCCGTGGTCGCTGGCGCGCTCATCGACGCCGGCCGGATCAGCCCCAGCCGGGCCGAGCGGGAGGACCGGCTGATCCAGGCCGTCGACGCCCTGGCCGGCGCAGGCCTGCTCGGGCAGGCCGTCGAGGCGCTGCCCGACCTGGAGGCGCTGCCCGCCGGCCCGCGCCGGGACGCCGTCCTGGCCTACGTCGCGCTGCAGCGCGGCCGCCGCGGGCAGGCGCTGGCCCACCTGGACACCGCGTGGCGGCACCGGGGCACCGACCGGGACGCCGCCGCCGTCGTCTGCCAGCGCCGGGTGCTGCACGCGCTGGCCGACTGGGACGGCGACGAGCTGGTCCGGTGGGCCGGCCGGGCGGTCGAGCACGCCGCGCCGGGCTCCCCGGTCGCGGTGGAGGCCCGCGCCGTCGTGGGGCTCGGCCACGCCGCCCGGGGCGAGGTCGACCGGGCGCTGACGGCCTACCGGCAGGCGGTCGCGGAGAGCCCGCCGGGGCCGCAGCTGCAGCGCGCGCGGATGGGGCTGGGCTGGCTGCTCCTGGCCCGGGACGACCCCGAGGGCGCGCGGCGCGAGCTCGAGTTCGCCGTCCCCTCCTCGCGGCAGACCGGGTCCAATCGGGTGTCGCTGTGGGCGCTGGTGTGGCTGGCCCGGACCCGGCTCGCGCTGGGCGACTGGCCGGGGGCGCTGGACGCCGTCGCCCAGGGGGAGGTGCTGCTCAACGCCACCGGGCTGGACCTGCTGCGGCCGCTGGTGCACTGGACCGGGGCCCAGGTGCACGCCCTGCGCGGCGAGCCGGACGCCGCCGACCGGCACCTCCGCCTCGGCGCGGCGGCCGAGCACGACTACGCGGTCATGACCGTGCCCACGCTGCTGGCGCGAGCCGCCGTCGCCGAGGCGGCGTCGGACTTCCCCGCCGTCGTCCGCCACCTCGCGCCGCTGGCCGCCCGCACCCCGCGCGGCGGGCTCGACGAGCCGGGCTTCTGGCCCTGGCACGGCCTGTACGCCGAGGCGCTCGTGCTGACCGACCGGCTGGCCGAGGCGGACGCGTTCCTCGCGCCGCTGGAGGCCACGGCCGACCGGCGCGGGCACCGCTCCGTGGGCGCCCGGCTGGGCGTGGTCCGGGGCCGGCTGATGGCCGCCCGCGGCGACGTCGGCGGGGCCGAGCGGGCGTTCGAGGCCGCCCGCACCCGGCTCGCCCCGCTGCCCCTGCCGTACGACAAGGCCCGGGTCGACCTCGTCCACGGGCTGACCCTGCGCCGGGCCGGACGCCGGCGGGACGCCGCGGAGCTGCTCACCGCGGCCCGGCAGCTCTTCGCCGCGCTCGACGCCCGGGTCGCCGTCGAGCGCTGCGACCGGGAGCTCAAGACCGGCCGGCCGGCGCTCCGCACGGCCGACGCCGGCCCCGACACCCTGACCGAGCAGGAGCGCACCGTCGCCGACCTGGTGGCGACGGGGATGACCAACAAGGAGGTGGCCGCGGCGATGATGCTGTCGGTCAAGACCGTCCAGTTCCACCTGACCCGCGTCTACGCCAAGGTCGGGGTCCGGTCCCGGTCGGAGCTGGCGGCGCGCGCCTCGCGCGGCCCCCTGGCGCCGTGAGCGCGCCGACCGCCGAGCCCCTTCTCGAGCGCCCCGACCGGCCGCTGCCCGGCCCGCGCCGGGTGCTGCGCGACGCCGGCCCGCTCTACGCGGCCAACGGCCTCATCGGGCTGGTCTTCGCGGCCACCGGCCCGGTCGCGGTGATCCTGGCGGTGGGCACCGAGGGCGGCCTGTCCGAGGAGCAGCTCGCCTCGTGGATCTTCGGGGCCTTCTTCCTCAACGGCGTCCTCACCGTCCTCGCCTGCTGGCTCTACCGGCAGCCGCTGGCCTTCTTCTGGACGATCCCGGGCACCGTCCTCGTCGGGCCGGCGCTGACCCACCTGGCGTGGCCGGAGGTGGTCGGTGCCTTCGTGGCCACCGGCCTGCTGGTGCTGGCGCTCGGGCTGACCGGCTGGGTGCGCCGGGCGATGGCGGTCGTCCCGATGCCGATCGTCATGGCCATGGTCGCCGGGGTCTTCCTGCGCTTCGGGGTGGACCTGGTGCACGCGCTGCGCGACGACGTCGCGATCGCCGCCCCCATGGTGATCACGTTCGTCGTGCTGAGCGCCCTGCCCGGGCTGGGGCGGCGGGTGCCCCCGCTGATCGGGGCGCTGGTCGTCGGCGCGGGAGCGGTGGCGCTGTCCGGGCGCTTCGCGCCCACGGCGGCGGGCGGGAACTGGTTCGCCTCGCCGGTGCTCACCGCGCCGCAGTGGTCACCGCAGGCCCTGGTGGAGCTCGTCGTCCCGCTGGCCATCACCGTGCTGGTGGTGCAGAACGGCCAGGGCGTGGCGGTGCTGCGCGCGGCGGGTCACGCCCCGCCGACCAACGCCGTCACGGTGGCCTGCGGCGCGTGGTCGCTGCTGGCCGCCACGGTCGGGACGGTGTCCACCTGCCTCACCGGGCCGACCAACGCGCTGCTCTCGGCGTCCGGCGAGCGCAGCCGGCAGTACACGGCCGGCATCGTCTGCGGACTGCTCGCGGTCGTCTTCGGCCTGTGCTCCCCGCTGTTCACCGGCGCCATGCTCGCCACGCCGCCGGCCTTCGTCGCCGCCCTCGCGGGGCTGGCCATGCTGCGCGTCCTGCAGGCCTCCTTCGTCGCCGCGTTCAGCACCCGGTTCACCCTGGGCGCTCTGGTCACCTTCGTGGTGACGGTCGCCGACGTGTCGGTCCTGTCCATCGGCGCGCCCTTCTGGGGCCTGCTGGCCGGGCTCGCCGTCTCCGCGGTGCTCGAGCGGGGGGACCTCGCGGTCAGCCGGTGAGGACGACGACCAGCGTGCGGGGCCCGTGCACGCCCTCGACGCGCTGCAGCTCGATGTCGCTGGTCGCCGAGGGGCCGCTGACCATGGTGAGCGGGGCGGTGGAGTCCAGCCGGGCCAGGCCCTCCGGGACGCCGCCGACGACCTGGCCGGTCTCGACGACGCAGACCAGGCAGTCGGGCAGCAGCGACAGCGCCCGGCGGCCGGAGCGCGGTGAGCCGTCGAGGACCAGGGTGCCGGTCTCCGCGACCGCGACGGCGACGCCGGTGACCGTGGCGGCGAAGGCGGCGAGCTCGACGGCGGGCCGGCCGTCGTCGGCCACCGCGCCCTCGGGTCGCCAGTCGGCGGGCAGCCCGGGCGCGACGACGACGTCGGCCGGCTCGTGCCCGCCGAGCGCCGTCCGCAGTGCGCCGGCGACGGTGGCCGCCACCTCGGACGACGCGCACCGCACGACCGTGGCCCGGTAGTCCTCCAGCCGGTCGGTGAGGACGTCGAGCAGCGTCGCCGCCGGCCGGTCGTCGGTGGTGCGGTAGTCGCGGGTGACGTCGACCGCCGGCCGCTGCGGGCCGAGGGCGGTGCGGATGCGGGCGAGCACCTCGTCGCGCGCGCCGGTCATCGCCGGTGCTCCCGGGCCCAGGAGTGCGTGAACGTCTCGCGGGGTGGGGTGGGCAGGTCGCGGGTGCGGGTCCACCCCGAGATCGGCGGCGGGAGGGCGGCCGGGAGGGTGGGCCTGCCGCGGGCGAGGAACCGGCCGAGGCCGGCGGCGCGCTGGGCCAGCCGCCAGAGCCGGGGGTTCGACATCGCCCTCGCCAGCGCTCGGAAGGCCAGCGCCTCCGGCGTGGTGCGCTCCTGCGCCTCGACGTGCTCGGCGCGCAGGTGCACGAGGATCGAGGGGATGTCGATCGCGACCGGGCAGACGTCGTAGCAGGCGCCGCACAGGGTGGAGGCGTAGGGGAGCGAGGCGTTGTCCTCCACGCCGGTGAGCTGCGGGGAGAGGACGGCGCCGATCGGGCCGGGGTAGACCGACCCGTAGGCGTGGCCGCCGGTCCGCTCGTACACCGGGCAGACGTTGAGGCAGGCCGAGCAGCGGATGCAGTGCAGCGCCTCGCGGCCCACCTCGTCGGCGAGCACCGCCGTCCGCCCGTTGTCCAGCAGCACGAGGTGGAACTCCTGCGGGCCGTCGCCGGGGGTGACCCCCGCCCACAGCGAGGTGTAGGGGTTCATCCGCTCGCCGGTGGAGGAGCGCGGCAGCAGCTGCAGGAACACCTCGAGGTCGCGCCAGGTGGGGACGACCTTCTCGATGCCCATGACCGTGATCAGCGTCTGCGGCAGGGTCAGGCACATCCGGCCGTTGCCCTCGCTCTCGACGACGGCGAGCGTGCCGGTCTCGGCGACGGCGAAGTTGGCCCCGCTGACCGCCACCCGGGCGCGCAGGAACCGCTCCCGCAGGTGCGCGCGGGCGGCCATGGCCAGCCGGCGCGGGTCGTCGGTCAGCCCCGGGTCGACCCCGGGCATGGTGCGCAGGAAGATCTCGCGGATCTCGGCCCGGTTCTTGTGGATCGCCGGAACCAGGATGTGCGACGGCGTGTCCTCGCCCAGCTGGACGATCAGCTCGGCCAGGTCGGTCTCGTGCGCGGTGACGCCGGCCGCCTCGAGCGCCTCGTTGAGCCCGATCTCCTGGGTGGCCATCGACTTGACCTTGACGACCTCGTCGGCGCCGGTGGCCCGGACCAGCCGGGTGACGATCTCGTTGGCCTCGATGGCGTCGCGGGCCCAGTGCACGGTGCCGCCGCGGGCGGTGACCTGCTCCTCGAGGGCGATCAGGTGCTCGTCGAGGCGGGCCATGGTGGCGGCCTTGAGCGCCTTCCCGGCCTGGCGCAGCTGCTCCCAGTCGGGCACCTCGCCGACGACCGCGGCGCGCTTGCCGCGGATCGTCGTCGTCGCGTGGCCGAGGTTGGCCCGCAGCTGCCCGTCCCGCAGCGCGTCCCGGGCGGCGTCGGGGAACGACCGGTCGCCGCGCAGGTGCCCCACCCCTCGGGGCGCCGTCGGCAGGCCCGGCATCCCGAGGTGGACGGCGGTCACCGTCGTCCCCCCGCGCCGGTTTCCGCGGGGACCGAGGGCTTCGTGGTCTGGTGGGGGGTCACGGCGTCCGTCGGGGTGGTGGGGTGGGTGGACTGCTCCGTCGAGGCGAGGATCTCGGCCAGGTGCACCGTCCGGGTGCCCGACCGCAGCCGGGACAGCCCGCCGCCGATGTGCATGAGGCACGAGGCGTCGCCGGCCGTGCACACCTCGGCGTGCGTGGACAGCACGTTGGCCATCTTGTCGGTGAGCATCGCCGTCGAGGTGTCGGCGTTCTTGACCGCGAAGGTGCCGCCGAAGCCGCAGCAGGACTCCGCGCCCGGCAGCTCGACCAGGTCGAGCCCGCGGACCGCGCGCAGCAGCCGCAGCGGCCGGTCGCCGACCCGCAGCAGGCGCAGCGAGTGGCAGGTCGGGTGGTAGGTGACCCGGTGCGGGTAGTAGGCGCCGACGTCGGTGACGCCCAGGACGTCGACCAGGAACTGCGACAGCTCGTACGTCCGCGCGGCGAGGGCCTCGGCCTCGTCGGCCAGGGCGGGCTCCCCGGCGCGGCGGGCGACCATCGCCTGCTGGTGGTGGATCGACGCCACGCAGGACCCGGACGGCGCCACCACCGCCTCCGCCCCGGCGAAGGCGCGCACGTGGTTGGCCACGATCGGCACCGCCTCGCGCCGGTAGCCGGTGTTGACGTGCATCTGCCCGCAGCAGGCCTGCCCGGGCGGGACGACGACCTCGTGCCCCAGCCGCTCCAGCAGCACCGCGGTCGCGCGGGCGACCTGGGGCACGACCGTGTCGACCAGGCAGGTGGCGAAGAGTGCGACTCTCACGCTGTCCTCTCAGCTCGTGGCGCCGGGGCGGCGGGCCATGCTCGACTCGCGGACGACCAGCACCGGCTCGAACACCGGCTGCTCGTGGACGTGTCCCTCGCCCCGGGCCTCGTCGAGCAGCAGCTCCGCGGCCTTGCGGCCCAGTTCGTGGCGCGGCTTGCGGACCGAGGTCAGGGGGACGGCGGCCGCCGCGGCGAAGTCGATGTCGTCGTACCCCACGATGGCGAAGTCCTCGGGGACCCGCACCCCGTGCCGCACCATCTCCTGGAGCACCCCCAGGGCCATGAGGTCGTTGGCGCACACCGCGGCCGTGGGCCGCTTCGCCGCGGGGATGCCGATGATCCGCTCGGCGGCCTCGCGGCCGCTGGCGACGGTGAGGACCTCGGGGGAGAAGACGGTCAGGGCGTCGTCGGTGCCGCAGGTCTCGTGGACCGCGGCCTCGACGCCGGCGTGCCGCTCCTGCACCTGGGGGAGCCCGGAGGCACCCCCGATGAAGGCGATCCGCCGGTGTCCCCGCTCGAGCAGGTGCTCGGCGGCGAGCCGGCCGCCGAGGACGTCGTCACTCGCGACGGCGCACTGGTCGGGACCGGGGGCGCGGCGGTCGAGCAGCACGATCGGCACGCCGCGGCGGCGCAGGGTCTCCAGGTGCGGCGACAGCTCGGCGGTCGGGGTGATCAGCACGCCCTGGACCCGCTGCTCGGCCAGGACGTCGAGGTACGCGGTCTCCTTCTCCGGCCGGTCGTCGGAGTTGCAGAGGATGAGCGCGAACCCGGCGGCGTTGACGACGTCCTCCACCCCGCGGGCGACGTCGGTGAAGAACGGGTTGGCGATGTCGAGGACGACGAGGCCCACGGTCCGGCTGGAGCCGGCGCGCAGCTGGCGGGCCGACTCGTTGCGGACGAAGCCCAGCTCGGCGATCGCCGACAGCACCCGGTCGCGGGTCGTCGCGGCGACCACCTCGGGGCGGTTGAGCACGTTGCTGACCGTGCCGACCGAGACCCCGGCGCGCAGTGCGACGTCGCGGATGCTCGCGGTCACGGTTCCTCCTCGGGTCGGTGGCCTCGATCCTCGTCCACGCACTGAAACGTGTCAAATACTTCGCAGCGCGAAATCCTGGGTCGCCACGCGGCACCTGATCGGCCGTTGACACTCCTCGGAGTGGGTCCTATGGTCTACGCCACAGCAGCTCATGAATCGTTTCAGGCGAAGGAGGCGGTCACCGTGGACCATGCCCCGGCACCAGCGCCCGCAGGTCCCGTGGTCCTCGCCCTCGAGGACGTCAGCAAGTCGTTCGGCGCGGTGGCCGCGCTCCGCGGTGCGCAGCTCGAGCTCCGGGCCGGCGAGGCGCACGCCCTCGTGGGGGAGAACGGCGCCGGCAAGTCCACGCTGGTCAAGATCCTCGCCGGGGTGCACGGCCCGGACGCCGGCCGCGTCATGCTCGACGGCGCGCCGGTCACCCTGGACGGCCCGGCCGCGGCCCGCGCCGCCGGCATCGCGGTCATCTACCAGGAGCCCACGCTGTTCCCCGACCTCTCGGTCGCGGAGAACATCTTCATGGGCCGCCAGCCGCTCACCGGCGGGCGGCGGATCGACCGCCGGGAGCTCACCGCCCGCTGCCGGGCCCTGTTCGAGCGGCTGGGCGTGCGCCTGGACCCCGAGCGGCCGGCCCGCGGCCTGTCGATCGCCGACCAGCAGATGGTCGAGATCGCCAAGGCGATCTCGTTCGACGCCCGGGTGCTGGTCATGGACGAGCCGACGGCGGCGCTGTCCGGCGTCGAGGTGGAGCGGCTGTTCACCGTGGCCCGCTCGCTGCGCGACTCGGGGGCCGCCGTCCTCTTCATCTCGCACCGCTTCGACGAGGTCTTCGACCTCTGCGACCGGATCACCGTCATGCGGGACGGCCAGTGGGTGTCCACCGACGCCACCGCCGACCTCACGGTCGACCAGGTCGTCCGCCGCATGGTCGGCCGCGAGGTCTCCTCGCTCTTCCCGAAGCTGGACGTCGAGGCGGGCGAGGTCGTCCTCTCGGTCCGGGGCCTCAGCCGCCGGGGCGTCTTCAGCGACGTCTCCTTCGACGTGCGCGCCGGCGAGATCGTCGCGCTGGCCGGGCTGGTCGGCGCCGGCCGCAGCGAGGTCGTGCGCGCCGTCTTCGGCATCGACCGCTACGACGCCGGGTCGGTCGAGCTCGACGGGGAGGCGCTGCGCCCCGGCAACCCCGCGGCGGCGATGGCCGCCGGCATCGCGCTGGTCCCGGAGGACCGCCGCCAGCAGGGGCTGGTCATGGAGCTGTCCGTCGAGCGCAACGCCACCCTCACCCGCCGCTGGCAGCTGTCCCGGCTGGGCTGGCTCTCCGCCCGGCGCGAGCGCGACACGGCCGCCGAGTGGTCGACGAAGCTGCAGGTCAAGGCCGGCCGGCTCACCGACCCGGTCTCCACCCTCTCCGGCGGCAACCAGCAGAAGGTCGTCCTGGCCAAGTGGCTGTCGACCCAGCCGCGGGTGCTGATCGTCGACGAGCCCACCCGCGGCATCGACGTCGGCACCAAGGCCGAGGTCCACCGGCTGCTGTCCCAGCTCGCCGCCGACGGCCTGGCCGTCGTCATGGTGTCCAGCGAACTCCCGGAGGTCCTCGGCATGGCCGACCGCGTCCTCGTCATGCACGAGGGCCGCCTCGTCGACGACATCCCCCGCGCCCGTGCCGACGAGGACAGCGTCATGCTCGCGGCCACCGGCCAGTCCGGCCGGACGGCGGTCGCCCCGTGACCGCCCAGCAGACGGCACCGCCCCCGGAGGCCCCGGCCGCCGAGCGGAGCGGGCGCCGCGGTGCCGCGCTCGTGCACCGGCTGGTCGTCGTCCGCGAGCTGGGCATCCTCGCCGCGCTGGTGCTGCTGGTCGTCGTGACGGTGATCGCGAACCCGCGGTTCCTGTCCGGTCAGAACGTCCGGGACCTGCTGATCTCGGCGTCGATCCTCACCGTCCTCGCGGCGGGGCAGACCGTCGTCATCATCACCAGGAACGTCGACCTGTCGGTCGGCTCGACCCTGGGCCTCTCCGCGTACGCCACCGGCACCCTGCTGGCCACCGCTCCCGGGACGCCGGTCGTGATCGCCGTCCTCGTGGGGATCGCCGTCGGCGCGCTGTGCGGCGTGCTGAACGGGGTCATCGTCGCCGTGGCGAAGGTGCCGTCCCTGGTCGTCACGCTCGGCACGCTGTACGCCATCCGCGGCCTGACCTCGCTGTGGGCGAGCGAGAGCGACCGGCTGCAGATCAACGCCTCCGACCTGCCCTCGGGCTTCAAGGCGATCGCGGGCGCCCGGCTGCTGGGCATCCCGGTCCTCTTCCTCGTCGCCCTGGTCGTCGTCCTCCTGGTCGGCTTCCACCTGCGCAACTACCGCAGCGGCCGGGAGCTCTACGGCATCGGGTCCGACCCCGAGGCGGCCCGGCTGTCCGGGATCCCGGTCGGCCGGCGGGTCTTCGCCGCCTTCGTGGTCAGCGGCGCGCTGGCCGGGCTGGCCGGCGTCCTCTACGCCGCCCGGTTCCAGACGCTGGACGCCACCGCCGGCACCGGCCAGGAGCTGTTCGTCGTCGCGGCCGCCGTGGTCGGCGGCGTGGCCATCTTCGGCGGCAGCGGGTCGGTCTACGGCGCGGCCCTGGGCGCCCTGCTCCTCACCACCATCGGCGCCGCGCTGCCCCAGCTCGGCCTCAACCCGTTCTGGCGCGAGGCGGCCGTCGGCGCGCTGATCCTCGCCGCGATCGTGCTGGACCGGTCGCTGTCCCTGCGCCTCGCCCGCCGCCTCCGAGGGAGGAACCTCCGTGGCAGTTGACACCGCCCCCACCGCTCCGGCCGGCTCACCGGCCCGCCGCACCGGTCCGGCCTCCCGGCTGCGCCTGCTGGGGACCGGCGACGGGGTCATCACCCTGGTGCTGGTGCTGTTCCTGCTCGTCGCGGCCTTCGCGGTCGAGGGGTTCGCCTCGGCGCGCAACACCGGCTTCCTGCTGCTCGACGTGGTCGTGATCGTCCTGATCGCGCTGCCGCTGACGCTGGTGATCGTCACCGGCGAGATCGACCTCTCGGTGGCGAGCACGGTGGGCCTGTCGAGCGCCGTCATGGGCCAGCTGTGGTTCTCCGGCCTCCCGCTGGAACTGATCATCCCGCTGTGCCTGGTGCTCGGCGCGGTGCTCGGCGCCGTCAACGGGTTCCTGGTGACGCGGCTGGGGCTGCCGTCGCTCGCGGTCACCATCGGCACCCTCGCCCTCTACCGCGGGCTGGCCTTCGTCGTGCTCGGTGACCGGGCGGTCGCGGACTTCCCACGGTCGTGGACCACCTGGGCGATCAGCGGGATCGGGGACACCGGCATCCCGGTGGTCGTCGTCCCCCTGCTGGTCCTCGTGCTGGTCACCGGTGTGGTGCTGCACGCCACCCCCGTCGGCCGCTCGCTCTACGCGATGGGCAACAGCGAGGACGCCGCCCGCTTCAGCGGCATCGACGTCGCCCGCACCAAGTTCTGGCTGTTCGTCGTCACCGGCGTGGTCAGCGCGCTGGCCGGCATCTACTGGACGCTGCGCTACGGCAGCGCCCGCGGCGACAACGCCCAGGGCCTGGAGCTGCAGGTCATCGCGGCGATCCTGCTCGGCGGCGTGTCCATCTTCGGCGGCCGCGGCGGGCTGCTCGGCGTCCTCGCCGGGGCCCTGCTGCTGGCCTCGGTCCGCAACGCCCTCCAGCTGGGCAACGTGCCGGCCGACGTCCTCAACATCGTGACCGGCGGCCTGCTGATCGTCGCCGTCGTCGCCCCGCAGGTGACCGCCTGGGTCCGGCGCCGGACCCGAGCGCGCCCGCGCACCCCCTGAGCGCACCACCCGCGCGCGTCCAGGGACGGACGCGCACCCGACGCCCCACCCCGGCCGTCTCGGCGCCGGCAGACCAGAGAGGGAACCAATGACCAGCTTCCTGTCCCGCCGCCCACTGCGCGGCGGCCTGACCGGGCTCGCGGTGGCGGCCCTGGTGCTCACGACCGCGGCCTGCGGCGGCACCACACGCGGCGACGAGGAGGAGAGCGCCGGCGGTGCCGCCGCCGGCGCCAGCGCCGACCCGGACGCCGAGATCCCCGCCGACCTGGCGGTGGGCTTCCTCCCCAAGCAGGTGAACAACCCCTACTTCTCCGTCGCATCGGCGGGGGCCGAGGCGGCCACCGGCGAGTTCAGCGGGGAGTACACCGAGACCGGCCCGTCGGAGGCCAGCGCCTCCTCGCAGGTGAGCTACATCAACACGCTGAGCCAGCAGGGCACCGACGTCATCCTGACCTCGGCCAACGACCCCAACGCCATCTGCAGCGCGCTGGACCAGGCGCGCTCGGCCGGGGCCAGCGTCGTCACCTTCGACTCCGACACCGACCCCGCGTGCCGCGACCTGTTCGTCAACCAGGCCACCACCGAGGGCATCGCCAAGGCGCAGGTCGACCTGATCGCCGAGCAGATCGGCGGGGCCGGGCAGGTGGCGATCCTGTCCGCGACGGCGAACGCGACGAACCAGAACACCTGGATCGAGGAGATGCAGTCCTACGCCGCCGCGGAGCACCCGGACCTCGAGTTCGTGGCGACGGTGTACGGCGACGACGAGGACGAGAAGTCCTTCCAGGAGACCCAGGGTCTGCTCCAGACCTACCCGGACCTGGCGGGCATCATCTCGCCGACCACCGTCGGCATCGCCGCCGCGGCGCGCTACCTGTCCGGCTCGGAGTTCAAGGGCCAGGTCGCGCTGACCGGTCTGGGCACGCCCAACCAGATGCGCGAGTACGTCCAGAACGGGACCGTCACGGCTTTCGCGCTGTGGAACCCGGAGGAGCTCGGCTACCTCGCCGCGTACGCCGGTGCGGCGCTCGCGGCCGGCCAGATCACCGGTGAGGAGGGCGAGACCTTCGAGGCCGGCGACCTGGGCGAGTTCACGATCGAGGCCGACGGCGTCGTCGTCCTCGGCGAGCCCACCGTCTTCAACGCCGACAACATCGACGACTTCGACTTCTGACGTCGTCGTCCCGCTGCCGCCGGCCGTGGACCGGCCGGCGGCAGCGGGACACCGCACCCCCGGAGAGGACCCCCGTGCCCCGCGTCTGCTTCACCCTCCACGTCCGGCCCGACCGGCTGGCGGAGTACCGGCAGCGCCACGCCGCCGTCTGGCCGGAGATGCTCCGCGCGCTGCGCGACGCCGGCTGGCACGACTACCAGCTCTTCCTGCGCGCGGACGGCCTGCTCGTCGGCACCCTGGTGACCGACGACCTCGCCGCCGCGCAGGCCGCGATGGACGCCACCGAGGTGAGCGCCCGCTGGGAGGCCGAGATGGCCCCCTTCTTCGACGTCCCCGGCGACCTGCCCGGGCGCGGGAAGCACGAGCTCGACCTGGTCTTCGACCTCGACGCCCAGCTGACGGCGGCCGGCGAGACCACCACGCAGAACGGAGACCCCCAGTGACCGACCTCCGCGCCCGCGCGCTCGCCGCGCTGGCCGACCAGACCATCGAGCTGCCCTCCTGGGCGTTCGGCAACTCCGGCACCCGGTTCAAGGTGTTCGGCCAGCCGGGGGTGGCCCGCGACCCGTTCGAGAAGCTCGAGGACGCCGCCCAGGTGCACCGGAACACCGGCGTCGCGCCGCGCGTCTCCCTGCACATCCCGTGGGACCGGGTCGACGACTACGCCAAGCTGGCCGCGCACGCCGCCGACCTGGGGGTGCAGATCGGGGCGATCAACTCCAACCTCTTCCAGGACGACGAGTACCGGCTCGGCTCGCTGACCTCTGCCGACAAGGCCGTCCGCGACCGGGCGATCGCCCACCACGCCGAGTGCGTCGACGTCATGCGCGCCACCGGCTCGACCGACCTCAAGCTGTGGCTGCCCGACGGCACCAACTACGCCGGCCAGGACGACCTGCGGGCCCGGCAGGACCGGCTCGCCGACTCGCTGCAGCAGGTCTACGCGCTGCTCGACCCGGGCCACCGGCTGCTCATCGAGTACAAGTTCTACGAGCCGTACTTCTACGCGATGGACATCCCCGACTGGGGCACCTCGCTGGTGCACTGCCTGGCGCTCGGCGAGCAGGCGCAGGTCGTGCTCGACACCGGTCACCACGCGCCGGGGACCAACATCGAGTTCATCGTCATGCAGCTGCTGCGGGTCGGCCGGCTGGGCGCCTTCGACTTCAACTCGCGCTACTACGGCGACGACGACCTCATCGTGGGCTCGGCCGACCCGTTCCAGCTGTTCCGGATCATGAACGAGATCGTCGAGGCCGGCGCCCTCACCGGTGCCGGGGTCAACTTCATGCTCGACCAGTGCCACAACATCGAGCCGAAGATCCCCGGCCAGATCCGCTCGGTGATGAACGTCCAGGAGGCGACGGCGAAGGCGCTGCTGGTCGACCGCGACGCCCTGCACGCGGCCCAGACCTCCGGTGACGTGCTCGCCGCGCACGGCGCGCTGACCGACGCCTTCAGCACCGACGTCCGGCCGCTGCTGGCCGAGCTGCGCGAGAGCCGGGGTCTGGACGCCGACCCGTACGGCGCCTACGCCCGCTCCGGCAACCAGGAGCGCATCGCCGGCGAGCGCGTCGGCGGCCGCCAGGCCGGCTGGGGCGCGTGACCCCCTCCTGCTCCAGGGGCAGAAGTGGCCATTCCTGCCCATCCCTCCCGGACTTTCCGCGCCGAAAGTCCGTCCGAGAACTCCGGAAGGAACCACCCCCGTGACGAACACCGTGGTCAGCGAGCTGATCGGGCGCAGCAACCGGCTCGGCGCCGACCCGCGCAACACCAACTACGCCGGCGGCAACACCTCCGCCCAGGGCACCGAGACCGACCCGGTGACCGGGCGGCCCGTGGAGCTGCTGTGGGTCAAGGGGTCGGGCGGCGACCTCGGCACCCTCACCGAGCCCGGACTGGCCGTGCTGCGGCTGGACCGGCTCCGCTCCCTGGTCGACGTCTACCCCGGCGTCGAGCGCGAGGACGAGATGGTCGCCGCCTTCGACTACTGCCTGCACGGCCGCGGCGGCGCGGCGCCGTCGATCGACACCGCGATGCACGGCCTGGTCCGCGCCGCGCACGTCGACCACCTGCACCCCGACTCCGGCATCGCGCTGGCCACCGCGCCCGACGGCGAGGAGCTGACCCGCGAGTGCTTCGGCGACCGCGTGGTCTGGGTGCCGTGGCGGCGGCCCGGCTTCCAGCTCGGCCTGGACATCGCGGCGATCGCCGAGAAGAACCCGCAGGCCATCGGCTGCGTCCTCGGCGGGCACGGGATCACCGCCTGGGCCGAGACCAGCGAGCAGTGCGAGGCCAACTCGCTGGAGATCATCCGGACGGCGGAGCGGTTCCTCGCCGAGCGCGGGGTGGCCGAGCCGTTCGGCGCCGTCGTCCCCGGCTTCGAGCCGCTGCCCGACGCCGAGCGGCGGGTCCGCGCGGCCGCGCTCGCCCCCGTCGTCCGCGGCCTGGCGTCGACCGACAAGCCGCAGGTCGGGCACTTCACCGACGCCGACGTCGTCCTGGAGTTCCTGTCCCGGGAGAAGCTGGCCCCGCTCGCCGCCCTGGGCACCTCCTGCCCGGACCACTTCCTGCGCACCAAGGTCCGGCCCCTGGTGGTCGACCTGCCGGCCACCGCCCCGGTGGAGGACGTCGTCGCGCGGTTGACGGAGCTGCACGCCGAGTACCGCGAGGAGTACGCCGCCTACTACGCCCGGCACGCCACCCCGGACTCCCCGGCGATGCGCGGCGCCGACCCGGCGATCGTGCTGGTGCCCGGCGTCGGCATGTTCAGCTTCGGCTCCAACAAGCAGACCGCCCGCGTGGCCGGCGAGTTCTACGTCAACGCCATCAACGTGATGCGCGGCGCCGAGGCCGTCTCCAGCTACGCCCCGATCGACGAGAGCGAGAAGTTCCGCATCGAGTACTGGGCGCTGGAGGAGGCCAAGCTGGCCCGGATGCCGAAGCCCAAGCCGCTGGCCACCCGGGTCGCGCTGGTCACCGGCGCGGCGTCGGGCATCGGCAAGGCGATCGCGCACCGGCTGGCCGCCGAGGGTGCCTGCGTCGTCGTCGCCGACCTGGACCTGGCCAAGGCCGAGGCCGCCGCGGCCGAGATCGGCAACGCCGACGTCGCGCTGGGCGTGGCCGCTGACGTGTCCGACGCCGAGGCCGTCGCCGCCGCCTTCCGCGCGGCCGTGCTGGCCTTCGGCGGGGTGGACCTGGTCGTGAACAACGCCGGCCTGTCGATCTCCAAGCCGCTGCTGGAGACCACCGAGGCCGACTGGGACCTGCAGCACGACGTCATGGCCAAGGGCAGCTTCCTCGTCTCCCGCGAGGCCGCCCGGATCATGATCGAGCAGGGGCTGGGCGGCGACGTCGTCTACATCAGCAGCAAGAACTCGCTGTTCGCCGGCCCGAACAACATCGCCTACGGCGCGACCAAGGCCGACCAGGCGCACCAGGTGCGGCTGCTGGCCGCCGAGCTCGGCCCGCACCAGATCCGGGTCAACGGGATCAACCCGGACGGCGTGGTCCGCGGGTCGGGGATCTTCGCCGGCGGCTGGGGCGCGTCGCGGGCCGCCGTGTACGGGGTCGAGGAGGACAAGCTGGGTGAGTTCTACGCGCAGCGGACCCTGCTCAAGCGCGAGGTGCTGCCCGACCACGTCGCCGACGCCGTCTTCGCGCTCACCGGCGGCGACCTGACGCGGACGACGGGGCTGCACGTGCCCGTCGACTCCGGCGTCGCCGCCGCCTTCCTGCGCTGAGCAGGGCGGAAATGGCCATCTCTGCCCTCGCGGCGGTGGACCTGGGGGCCTCGAGCGGCCGGGTGATGGTCGCGCGGGTCGGCGCCGACCGGCTCGACCTCACCGAGGTGCACCGCTTCCCGAACCGGCCGGTGCGCACCGGCGGCACGCTGCACTGGGACGTGCTCGGCCTCTACGGCGGCGTGCTCGACGGGCTGCGGGCCGCCGGCCGTGAGGCGGGGCGGGTCGACGGGGTGGGCATCGACAGCTGGGCGGTCGACCACGGCCTGCTGGACGCCGACGGCGCGCTGCTGGGCAACCCGGTCCACTACCGGGACGCCCGGCACGCGACCGCGGTACCCGCCGTGCACGCCGTCGTCCCGCCCGAGGAGCTCTACCGGGTCAGCGGGCTGCAGCACCTGCCGTTCAACACCGTCTTCCAGCTGGCGGCCCGCCGCGGCACCGCCCAGCTGGCGGCGGCGCGGACGGCGCTGCTGGTGCCCGACCTGCTCGCGCACTGGCTCACCGGCGCCGTCGGGGCGGAGCTCACCAACGCCTCCACCACCGGCCTGCTCGACGCCACCACGGGGGAGTGGGCCGACGAGCTCATCGACCGGCTCGGGCTCGACCGCGGGCTGTTCCCGCCGCTGCGCCGGCCGGGCGACCGGCTGGGCGAGCTGACCGACGAGGTCCTCGCCGAGACCGGGCTGACCGGGCCGGTGCCGGTGACCGCGGTGGGGTCGCACGACACCGCGTCGGCCGTCGTCGGCGTCCCGGCGTCGTCGGACCGGTTCGCCTACGTGTCGTGCGGCACCTGGTCGCTGGTCGGCGTGGAGCTGGACGAGCCGGTGCTCACCGAGGCCAGCCGCGCCGCGGGCTTCACCAACGAGCTCGGCGTCGACGGCACGGTGCGGTACCTGCGCAACGTCATGGGCCTGTGGCTGCTGCAGGAGTCGCAGCGGACCTGGACCGCGCACGGGCTGCCCGCCGACCTGCCCGAGCTGCTCGCCGCCGCAGCCCGCGTCCCCGCCTTCACCGCCGTCGTCGACCCCGACGACCCGCGCTTCCTCCCGCCCGGCGACATGCCGGCCCGCATCGCCGCCGTCTGCGCCGAGACCGGGCAGACGCCGCCGCAGAGCCAGGCCGAGACGGTGCGCTGCATCCTCGACAGCCTGGCCCTGGCCTACCGGCGCGCCGTCCGGCGGGCCGCGGAGCTCTCCGGCCGCGACGTCGAGGTCGTGCACCTGGTCGGCGGGGGAGCGCGGAACGCCCTGCTGTGCCAGCTCACCGCTGACGCCTGCCGCGTGCCGGTGCTGGCCGGCCCGGTGGAGGCCGCGGCGCTGGGCAACGCGCTGGTGCAGGCCCGCGCCGCCGGGACGCTGGACGGCGGGCTGCCCGAGCTGCGGGCGCTGCTGCGGGCCACCCAGGAGGTCGCGACGTTCACGCCGTCCGGCTCCCCGGCCGCCTGGGACGCCGCGGAGGCGCGCCTGCCCACGTGACACCGGTACGGCGCCCAGCGGGCCCCGGACCGGCTCACCGGCCGGGCCCGTCCAGCAGCCGGTCGAGCTCGGTCCCGGCCTCGTCGCACCCGGCGTCGGACAGGCGCTGCAGCTCCAGCAGGTCGCCGGCGGCGACCGCGCGCCGGGTCAGCAGGTGTCCCGCGCGCAGGCAGCCCTCGTCCAGCAGCTCGCTCAACTCGGCGAGGTCCCCGCGCTCGTCGGCGAGGTCGGCCAGCCGGTCCAGGGCCTTCTCGTTGCCCTCGTCGGCCAGTGCCCGGAGGGTCTCCCGATCGGGGCGGGGGGTCGTCATGGGCTCATGCTGGGACCCTGCCCCAGGGGCAGGGTCAAGCACGACGATGACCCCGTGATCACCATCGGCCGGCTGGCCCGGTACGTCGGCGTGTCGATCAAGACGGTCCGCGTCTACCACGAGAAGGGTCTCCTGCCCGAGCCGCAGCGGGACGTCTCCGGCTACCGGCGCTACACGGCCCAGGACGTCGTCGAGCTGATCAAGACCCGGACCCTCGCCGAGGCCGGTGTCCCGCTGGCCCGGATCCGCGCGCTCAGGGAGGGGCCGGACGAGGCCTTCCGGCGCGCCCTCGCCCAGATCGACGCCGACCTCGGCGCCCGCATCCGGAGCCTGCGCCGCACGCGGCGGCGGCTCCGCGAGCTGGCCGCCGGCCACACCGGCCTGCTCCCCGCTGAGGTGGACTCGCACCTGCGGCAGCTGGGCGGACTCGGGTTCAGCGAGCGGTGGGTCGCGATGGAGCGCGACCTGTGGATCCTCGTGTTCGCCACCCACCCGGACCTCGCACCCCAGCTCTTCCGCGACCAGGCCCAGGCCCTGTCCGACCCCGACCTCCGCCGGCTCTACCTGGACTACGACCGCGCCCACGACCTCGACCCGGGGGACCCGTTCCTCGCCGACCTCGCCCGGCGCATCGTCGCGGCCACCAGGCACCGGTACGGGAGCGGCGACCTCCCCGGACAGGCGACGGGTTCGGAGATACCCCAGCTGATCCAGGGCTCGGTCAACGCCTCGTCCGCCGCCTGGAGCCGGCTCGACTCCCTGATCCGGCACGAGCTGCGCGGTGCTACGCCCGGGCCCTCGACGGGGTCCCCCGGACGCCGAGCCGGGCGGCCGCCGCGGTGAGCACCCCGGCGACGACCGCGCCCGAGACGTTGAGCGCGGCGTCGACGGGGGACACCACCCGGCCCAGCGGCAGCGCCCACTGCAGCAGTTCGATGCTCCCGGCCACCGTGACCGCGAGAGTGCCCAGCCGCCGTGGCGCTCCCAGGGCCGGCCACCGGAGCACGGCCGGCACCGCGAGCGGAGCGAGCAGCACGAGGTTGCCGATGAGCTGGAACAGCGTCGACCGGGACTCCAGGCCGGTGGCGTACCAGCGCAGCTCGGTCAGCGGCGCGCCCCACGCCCACCCGGTGCCGCCGGTCGGGGTGAGGGTCAGCACCACCACCGCGAGGGCCGCGCACAGCAGGGCGACGTCGAGCACGGTGCGGCGTTCGGCGTCCATCCGCCGACCCTCCCGCGACCGGCGGGGAGCCGGCTGGGTGGAACCTGGACGGGTCCTGGCAGCCGGCGCCGCGGATCAGAGGGCGTTGCGGCGGGCGACGTCGCCGAGCCAGGCGAGGCTGGGCTTCGGCGTCCGGGCGAAGGTCTGCCGGTCGACGGCGACCAGGCCGAACGTGGGCCGGTAGCCCAGCATCCACTCGAAGTTGTCGAGCAGGCTCCAGTGCACGTAGCCGCGGACGTCGGCGCCGGCCGCGACGGCGTCGCCGAGGCTGCGCAGCGCGTCGGTGGTGAACCGGATCCGGTCCTCGTCGTCGGCGGTGGCGATGCCGTTCTCGGTGACCAGCAGCGGCATGCCCCGGCAGCACCTCGGCCGCGCGCGCGACGGCGGCTCCCAGGGCCTGGGGACCGCCTCGAGGAACTGGTCCTCGAAGGCGGCGCGCTCCTCGCGCATCCGGTCGAGCCCGCCGTCCTCGGCGATGTGCTCCCGCCCGACCAGCGTCATCCCGGCCGGCGGGGACCCGGCGCCGCGCAGCACGTCCATGCCCCGGCGGTGCAGCTCGAGGAGGGCGTCGGCAACGCCCTGGTCGGGGCGGGGGAGGCCCGTGATGGCCTTGCCGCGCGCGGCCATCGCACCCATCACCGGCTGGGCGGCCATGAGGTTGGGCTCGTTGATCGTGGCGACGTACCCGGCGTCGCGGACGGCGGGCAGCGCGAACTCGGTGAACCGGGCGAAGCGGTCGCCGGCCCTCGGCCCGGTCCAGCGGCCGTCGTGCAGCAGCCAGCGCGGCATCGTGAAGTGGACGAGGGTGACGATCGGCGTCAGTCCCCGCTCGCGGCAGCCGTCGACGATCCGCCGGTAGTGGTCGGGGCCGCGCGGGAGAACTCGCCCTCCTCCGGCTCGATCCGGCTCCACTCCAGGCTGAACCGGAAGGTGTTCAGGCCGGCGCCGGCGACCAGGTCGAGGTCCTCGCGCCAGCGGTGGTAGGAGTCGCAGGCGTCGCCGCTCTTCTCCACGAACCGGGAGCGCTCGGCGTGCTCGAGCTCCCAGTGGTCGTTGCCGACGTTGCCGCCCTCGACCTGGTGCGCCGCGGTGGCCGCGCCCCAGAGGAAGCCGTCGGGGAAGTCGTGCTCATCGAGGGGACTCCGTCGTCGAGGGGACCCGGCCGGTGACCCGGCCGAGGAGGGCGGGCGGGTCCTCGACCGACGCGCCGCGCCAGGCGACGTGCTGGTCGGGCCGGACGAGGACCAGTCCGGCGCCGTAGAGGCCGCGCAGCCGGGGCAGCGAGCCCAGGTGCGCCACGGTCAGCGGGACGCCGGCCCGCGCCGCCTCCTCGGCCAGCCCGGCGGTGTCGGCCTGCGGGTCGAGCTGCAGCAGGGTGAAGCCGTCGCCGAGCAGGTCGTAGACCGAGCGCCCGTCGGGCAGCCAGGTGTGCGGCAGCCGCGCGCCCGGGTGCGCCGAGGGCGTGTAGGCGACGACGTCGGCGTCCGGGGCGGGCGAGCCGTCGGGGACGACGACCGGCGAGTCCGGGTAGTCGTAGCCGAGGACCAGACCGAGGCTGTGGAACTCGGGGTCCTTCACCTGCAGCGCGTCGGCGAGCCGTGCCCGCAGCGCGACCCCGGCCGGGCCGTCGTCGTCGAGGTCGCCGGTGGCGAAGGACGGCGCGAGGAACGCCTCCTGGTCGCCGGCGGCGGCGGTGGTCCGCAGGGCGACCGGACGGCGCTCGGCCTCGTAGCTGTCGAGCAGGGACGGCGGCGCCCAGCCCTGCAGCACGGCGGCGAGCTTCCAGGCGATGTTGACCGCGTCGCCGACGCACGTGTTGAACCCGTGCCCGCCCCACGGCGGGTTGAGGTGTGCGGCGTCGCCGACGAGGAGGACCCGCTGCCCGCGGTAGCGGTCGACCAGGAGCATCCGCGCCGACCACGGGTCGGTGGCCAGGACGTCGACGTCGACGTCGGCACCGACGAAGTCGTGCACCAGCGCGACCGGGTCGACGCCGGCGTCCTGCGGCCCGACGCCCTGCACGATCAGCCACCACGTGCCGTCGAGGTCCAGGCGGCCCATGAGGCCACCGCGCTCGGCGCCGATGACCCAGTAGTGGACGCCGAGGGCACACAGCGGCCGCTCGTCGAGGGCCCGCGACCGGAAGGTGATCGAGAGGTTGGGCAGCGCGCCGGAGGATCCCTCGTAGCGCGCGCCGATCGCCGGCCGGGTGATGCTCGTGGCACCGTCGGCACCGAGCAGGAAGTCGGCGGTGACCTCGGACCGCTCGCCGTCCGGGCCCTCCACCACGGCACGGACCTCGTCCGGCCCGTCGGTGACCGACACGACCCGCGAGCCGATCAGCAGCGTGACCGTCGGCTGCTCGGCGGCCGCCTCGCGCAGGACCTCCTCGACCAGCGACTGCGGCGCCTGCTGCCCGGACTCGGCCGCGATCTCCCGGGGCGTCGTCCAGAGCCCGAAGGCGTTCGGGAAGCGGGTGATCTCGTGCCCGAGCAGGCCGGTGCAGAAGACGACGTCCTGGGCGTGCGAGACCGGCAGCGGCGCGGCGGCGCGCAGCCGGTCGGCCAGCCCCCAGCGGCGCAGGTGCTCCATCGTGCGGACGCTGGTGGTCTTGGCGCGCGGGCGCAGCGGGTCGAGCTCGGTGCGCGGCTCGACGACGAGCACCTCGACGCCGCGGCGGCCGAGCTCGATCGCGGCGGCCAGGCCGCTGGGGCCGCCGCCGGCGACGAGCACCGGGACGCGGGCGGGCACAGTGGTCATCGCGGATCTCCTGTCGTGGGCAGCGCTCGACGCGCGAGCGGGTGGTGCGGGGGAGCGGCGCTCCCGGCCGACGGCACCCGCTCGACCCGGGTGGGGCTCCGGGGAGCGCACGTCCAGCATCGGTGGCGGCGGTCACCCGGTCGTAGCCCACTGCCATTGACCGGAACACCGGAACGGAGCCGTCTCAGGCGGTCCCCGCCCGCTCCTGCCACTGCCGGACCCAGGCCCGCCCGTAGTCGTTGCCGTGCGGGGTGCGCAGGACGGTGTGGATGTGGAAGGGCTTGGGGGTGTCGTAGTCGAGGAAGACCCCGCAGTGGTGGTCGAGCTCGGCGATGAGCACCGGGGACTGCAGCCGGTAGTAGAAGACGTCGCCGGGCTGCGAGCCGCCGATCCAGGAGAACCAGGTCTCGTCGAGGTGCGCCTCGATCTCCCGCATGCGTGCCGCCCGCGGGCCGGCGGGCAGCAGCCGGTCGGCGGTCTCGGCGATCTGCAGGGCCAGCCGTCGGGCCGGCTCGGGCAGGTCGACGACGCGGACACCCTCGGCCGCGATGACCCGGTTGTCCTGGAAGGCGCCGGCCAGGTGTCGCTCGTCGCCGGGGTGCACCCGGCCCTCGGGCATGGCCGGGTCGACCATCTGCGCGTAGACGGTGGCCTGCCGGCGCTGCTCGTCGGTCAGGGCGGCCATCAGCGCGGTGCCGAGCTCGATGCGGTCGGCGAACGGCCCGGTCAGGCCGGCGTGCGGGCCGGCGTCGATCTCGTCGGGCTCGGCGCCGAGGAACACCGGGGAGAGGGCCATGCGGCCCTCGACGACCAGGCAGTTGACCGCGCAGTGGTGGCCGTAGAGCTGCCAGCCCCACGGCGCCCGCGGGTCGGGCGTGCCGTAGAGGGCGATGTTGTAGCTCCACTCGCCGAGCACGGTGGGCAGGTCGACGACGTCGCCGAGGAAGCCGTTGATGAGCATCATCGCGTGCGCGAGCTCGAACCCCTCCGGACTCAGCGACGCCCGGACCAGGGCCAGCGCCTTCTCCCGGACCTCCGGCGGCTGGAACTCCAGCCGCAGGCCGGTGTCGAACTGCATGAACTCCGGATTGGCCCAGGTCTGCCACTCGACGGCGTCCACGGCGAAGCAGACCCGGGCCCGGTCGGCCTCGGAGAGGGCGGCCAGCAGGTCCTCGGCGGCGGCGACCATGGCCGCGACCGGGGCCTCCTCGCCGGGCTCGGCCGGGGTCAGCGGGTACAGCCCGTCGCGCAGGGTGCCGTTCTCGGTGACGCCGCGGAACTCGTTGCGGTACAGGGGGGTCCAGCCCTCCACCAGGCCACCGGTGAAGGTGCCCGGCGTCCGGGCGTGCTCGCGGTAGGCGTAGGGATCCAGGCCGCGGACGTCGGCCAGCCGCGGGTGGTCGTGCGGGAACAGGTACTCGCGGAACTCGCCGGACACGCTCAGGCCTTCCGGTACTCGTTGCCGACCACGGTGGTGCGCAGCACGCCGAGGCGCTCGACCTCGACCTCGACGGTGTCGCCGGGCTGCAGCAGCCACGGGGGCGTGCGGGCGTAGCCGACCCCGGAGGGGGTGCCGGTGGCCAGCAGGTCACCCGGGCGCAGGGTGAAGGTGCGCGAGATCAGCGAGAGGGTGTCGCCGACGGTGTAGACTATCTCGTCGGTGCGGCCGTCCTGCACGGTCTCGCCGTTGACCCGGGTCTGCACCCGCAGGCCGTCGCGCAGGTCGCCGACCTCGGCCGCGGGCACGATCGGGCCGAGCGGGCCGGACCGGTCGCCGTTCTTGCCGAGGATCCACTGCGACGTGAGCTTCTGCGCCCGGCGGGCGGTGAGGTCGTTGAAGGTCGAGTAGCCGACGACGGCGGCCAGCGCCTCCTCCGGCGTGGCGTCGACGAGGGGCGACCCGACGTAGGCCATCACCTCGCCCTCCCAGTCCAGCCCGTCCTCGTCCGGCGGCACCGGCACCTCGGCGCCGTCCACGGTCAGGGAGGCGGTCCAGCGGGCGAACAGCGTCGGGTACGGCGGCAGGTCCTCCTCGCGGAACGAGCCCTCGGCCACGTGCTTGAGGTAGTTCAGCCCGATGCAGACCACCCGGGCGCCGGGCAGCACCGGCGGCACGACCTCGACGTCCGCCACCGGCAGGGGCTCGCCCGACGGCTGGGCGGCGAGGTGCCCGGCGGCGTCGGCCCAGAACTCCTCCAGCGGCGCCAGGACGGTCACCGCGGTGCCGTCCTCGGACAGGGCGGCGACCTCGACGCCGCCGTCCCGGCGGATGCCGACGATCCTCATGGCTGTTCTCCCTCGGAGGTCAGGTGGTGCTGCAGGAAGGCGATCGTCCGGTCCGCCGCGTCGCGGGCGGCGTCCGGGGCACCGAGCCACATGTGGTCGGCGCCGGGGTAGGTGTGCAGCTCGACGTCGGCGCCGGCCGCGCGCAGTGCACCGGCCAGCCGCTCGCTCTGCACGCAGGGGATGAGCCGGTCGGCCTCCCCGTGCAGCAGCAGGGACGGCGGCGCCGCGGCCGAGACGTGCGTGACGGGGCTGGCCTGGGCGGCGATGTCCGGAACGGTGACCGCGGGCGCGCCCAGCAGCTGGGCCTCGCGGGTCGCGGGGTCCGTCGGATCGGCGCCGGCGTCGGAGGGGAGCCCGGCCAGGTCGGTCGGCGGGTACCAGGCGGCGACGGCGGCCACCGCCGAGGACGGGCCGGTGAGGCCGAGCTCGCCCTCCAGGAGTGCATCGCCCGCGGTGAGCCCGAGCAGGACGGCGAGGTGGCCGCCCGCGGACTCGCCCCAGGCCGCGACGCGGTCGCCGTCGACGCCGAGCTCGCCGGCGCGGGCGCGCAGCCAGCGGACGGCGGCCTTGGCGTCGTGCAGCTGCGCCGGCCAGACCGCCTCACCGGAGAGCCGGTAGTCGACGCTGGCCACCGCGATCCCGGCCGCGGCCACCTGCTCGAAGAGCGTGCTCCCGGGGAAGGCGGGGCCGGCCGCGCGGCGGCTGCCCAGGCGCCAGCCGCCGCCGTGCAGGAACACCACGACGGGGGCCGGTCCGCCGGCCGGCAGGTGGAGGTCCAGCTCCAGCGGGCGGATCCCGGGGATCGCGGCGTACGGGAGCCCGAGGAGGACGGGGGTGCCGCCCGGGCCGGGGACGGGCCGGGGGAGCGGCGCGGCGTGCGCGGGCGGCGGGAGGGGGAAGGCAGGGGCGGGCACGGAACTCCTCGCGGGGGGACCGAGGCATAGGAAGCAATGCCCACGTCAGAGGCTGCGGAGACGTGGGTGTTGCTTCCTATGCCGGGGGAGGGCTCAGGCGGCTACTGGGCGTCGTCCCACCGGTGGTCCGGCATGAACTGCATGTTGTGCTGCTGGGCGGCGGCCTGCATCCGGGGGAAGTCCGGGATGAACGGCGGCTGGTCCTTGGTGGCGGAGTCGGTCGTGGTGCCCATGTGCTGGAAGAACCGCTCGAAGCCGCCGGAGAGGGTGCCCATCATCCGGGCGTCCTCGACGATCTGGTAGGCGTGCGCGAAGCCGGCCGGCACGTAGCCGAAGTCACCCGGGGCGAGCAGCTCGGACTGCTTCTTCCCCTCGGCGTCCTCGAAGAACAGCCGGACCTTGCCCGCGATGACGTAGAAGGTCTCGTGGGTGGCGTTGTGCGAGTGGGTCGGGATCACGTCGCCGGCGGGGGAGTCGGCAGTGATGATGCCGAACTGGCCCTCGGTCTCGTCGCCGGAGAGCAGCACGGTGAACAGGTCCCGGAACAGCATCGAGGTCTCGCCCTCGCCGCGGCGCAGCACGTAGGGCTTCGGCTCGCCGGGGAGCACACCCGCCCACTGCGGGCCGTTCGCGGGGTCGATCAGGTACTCGAAGCTCATGCGTGCTCCCGGGTCGGGTCGGCGGTGACCGCCCGAGCATCGGTGACGGCGGTCACCGCACCCCACCTCCGTGCCATTGAGCGGCAGATCTTCAGGCCGGGACGCGGTCGCGCGCCGGCGAGGACGCCGGTCCTCCGCGATCGGCGGGGTGGATCGGCGCCGGCACTCCCCGCCCGGGGAGGGGCAGCCGTGGCGGGGTCTCGACGTGGCGCCCGCCACGGCCGCGTCCGCGAGGATCGCCCGTGCGGCCCAGCTCTCCCCAGCGTGCTGCCATTGAACGGCAGGAGAGCTATCCCGGCAGCCCGATGGCGCGCCGCGCGCCCAGCCCCCGGGAGATGGAGCGGGCGGCGGTCCGGACGGCGGGGCCCAGCAGGCGCGGCTCGGCGTTCTCCTGCGGGACCACGACCGACAGGGCCGCGGCGATCCGGTCGTCGGCACCGAACACCGGCGCGGCCACGCTGACCAGCGGCTGCGGGGCGCGGCGCCGGAAGGTGGCCAGGCCCTCCCGGCGCACCTCGGCGAGCGTCCGGCGCAGCGCGGCAGGGGAGACTGCCACCCTTTCCGGCTCGTGGACCAGGGGCCGACCCAGCACGTCCTCCTGGAAGGACTGCTCGGCGAAGGCGAGCAGGACCAGCCCCACCCCGGTCGAGTGCAGGGGGAGCCGTCCGCCGACGCGGTAGAGCACGGGCATCGCCTGGTGCGCGGACAGCCGCTCGACGAGCAGCCCGTCGTAGCCGTCCCGGACGGCCAGCAGCACGTGCTGCCGGGTGACCTCCTCGAGATCGCCCATGAACGGCAGTGCCACCTGCTTGAGCCCCTGCCCCCGCGGCGCCAGCGCGGCGACCTCCCACAGCCGCAGGCCGATGGTGAACCGGCCGTCCGTCCCGCGCTCCAGGGCACCCCAGGCCTGCAGCCGGGTGGCCAGCCGCAGCGCCGAGCTGGTCGGGATGCCGCTGCGCCGGCTCAGCTCCCCGAGGGTCAGCGACCGGTGCCCGGCGTCGAACGCGGCCAGCAGCGAGAACGCCCGGTCGACGACCGGGTCGCCCTGCGGCGGCCGGTGGCCACGGACGCGAGCGGGAGCGGGATCGGTCACCGGGAGGACGTCCGCTCGGAACGGTTGAGGTGAACACCACACTCGTTTGCCATTGAGCGGCATTGTGCCCGACGTCGCTGTGACGCCCACCGCATCGCTGCCGTCCAGCGGGCGCAGGGGCCCGCACGGCCGCCGGTCGGCCGCCCACGACCCCTCGTGCGATCGAGGCCGAGGAGCCGGGATGGACGAATCGATTCGCTCTCCCGCGTCCCGGACGCACCGGAGGAAAGGTCCCGGAGAGGCCGCACCTGTACCCCGTCGGCGACCTCTGGTACCTGCTGATCGCCGAGGGCGGCACCGAGCGGGGCACGCCGTCACCATTGCCCGCGGCCCCTCGCCCTCCGGGCCGTTCGAGCCCTGCCCGGAGAACCCGCTGCTCACCGGGCGGCACCGACTCGCCGGTGCAGAACACCGGCCACGCCGACCTCGTGCAGCGACCCGACGGCAGCTGGGTGGTCGACGGCTGGCCGAGGCTGCTCGCTGACCGCCCGCGACCCCGACCCGGCGTCGGACGACCTCGCGTTCGTGGGCCGCCGGCAGGAGCACCTGTCCGCCGGGGCCCGCGCGGTCGTCGTGGCCCGGGAGGGGGCGGCCGGCGGGCTGTCGCTGCGCATCGACGCCTGCCACCACCTCGACCTGGCGGTCGAGGGCGACCGGGTGCGCGCGGTGGCCCAGGTCGGAGCCCTGCGCTCGGTGCTCGGCGAGGCGCCGGTGGCCGCGGGTCAGGACGTCGTCCTGGAGATTCGCACCGCCCCGGGGGAGGGACACTTCTCCTCCACCGCGCTCGCGTCCGACCTGCTCCTCGCCGGGGTCGTCGGCCCGGACGGCGGGTTCACCGAGCTCGGCCGGCTGGACGGCAGGTACGTGTCCACCGAGGTCGCGGGCGGCATGACCGGCCGGCTGGCCGGCGTCTGGTGCTCGGCCGGAGCGCTGCTCGTCCGGTCGTTCACCTACACCGGCGCGGACGACTCCGCAGCCATCGACGAGGATCGGTCCGCGTGAGCACCGACCCCGCCGCCCTGCCCCTCGAGCGCAAGGCCGCCCTGCTCTCCGGCCACGACTTCTGGTCGACCGAGCCGGTGGCGGAGATCCCGTCGGTGGTGCTGACCGACGGGCCGCACGGCGTGCGCCGGCAGGCCGGCGACTTCGACACCATCGGCCTGCACCGCAACCTGCCCTCCACCTGCTTCCCGCCGGCCGTGGCGGTCGCCTCGAGCTGGGACGCCTCGGTCGCCGAGCGGGTCGGGACGGCGATCGGGGTGGAGGCGCGGGCGCTGGGCGTGCACGTGGTGCTCGGGCCGGGTGTGAACATCAAGCGGTCCCCGCTGTGCGGCCGGAACTTCGAGTACTACTCGGAGGACCCGCTGCTGGCCGGCGTGCTGGGGGCGGCGCACGTCCGCGGCCAGCAGGCACAGGGCGTCGGCGCCTCGGTGAAGCACTTCGCGGCCAACAACCAGGAGACCGACCGGATGCGGGTCAGCGCCGACGTCGACGAGCGCACCCTCCGCGAGATCTACCTGCCCGCTTTCGAGCGGGTGGTCACCGAGGCGCGGCCGGCGACGGTGATGTGCGCCTACAACAAGGTCAACGGCGTCTACGCCTCGCAGAACCGGTGGCTGCTCACCGAACTGCTCCGCGAGGAGTGGGGCTTCGAGGGCGTCGTCGTCTCCGACTGGGGCGCGGTCGACGACCGGGTCGCCGCCCTCGCGGCCGGCCTGGACCTGCAGATGCCCGGCGACCGGGGTGCCGGCGACCGCCGGGTGGTCGAGGCGGTGCGGGCGGGGGAGCTCGACGAGGCGTACGTCGACGCGAGCGCCCGGCGGGTGGCCGCACTGGCCGGCCTGGGAACCGGTCCCGGCGACGGGTTCGACGTCGAGGCGCACCACGCGCTGGCCCGCGAGCTGGCCCTCGGGTGCGCCGTCCTTCTCCGCAACGAGCGCGGCACGCTGCCGCTGGCACGGGACACCCGGGTCGCCGTCGTCGGGGAGTTCGCCCGGACGCCGCGCTTCCAGGGCGGCGGCAGCTCGAACGTGCACGCCACCCGGGTCGACGTCGCGCTGGACGCCGTCCGAGCGCTGGCCGGTGCCCCGGTGCCGTTCGCCCCCGGCTTCCCCCTCGACGGCCCGGGGGACGCGGCGGCGCTCCGCGAGGAGGCGGTCGCGCTGGCCCGGGACGCCGAGGTCGCGGTGGTGTTCGCCGGGCTGGGCGAGGCCGAGGAGTCCGAGGGCTTCGACCGGGAGTCCCTCGACCTGCCGGCGGTCCAGGTCGAGCTGATCCGGGCGGTGGCCGCGGTCGCGCCGCGGACGGTCGTCGTCCTGTCCCACGGCGGGGTCGTCTCGCTCGAGGGGTGGCACGACGAGGTGGACGCCGTCCTCGACGGGTTCCTGCTCGGGCAGGGCGGCGGCGCCGCGCTCGCCGACCTGCTCTACGGCGTCGTCTCGCCGTCCGGGCACCTCGCCGAGACGATCCCGCTGCGGCTGGGCGACGTCCCCAGCTCGGTGGACTTCCCGGGGGAGCAGGGGCACGTCCGCTACGGCGAGGGCGTGCTGGTCGGCTACCGCGGGTTCACGACGCTCGACCGGCCGGTCCGCTACGCCTTCGGCCACGGGCTGACCTACACGACCGTCGAGACGACCGACCTGCAGGCGGTGGGAACCGGCGACGACACCGCGACGGTCTCGGTGACCGTGGCCAACACCGGCAACCGCGCCGTCCGGCACGTCGTGCAGCTGTACGTCGGCACCACCGCCGGGCCGGTCCGCCGTCCGGCCCGCGAGCTGCGGGCGTTCACCAAGGTGGCCCTCGAGCCGGGGGAGCGGCGGACGGTCACCCTCGACCTGGACCGCCGGGCGTTCGCCTACTGGGACACGCGCGAGGGCGCATGGGTGGTCGCGCCCGGCGACTACACGGTGCAGGTCGGGGCCAGCGCGGTCGACGTCCTCGCCGAGGCCCCGCTGACGCTGGCCGGCGACGACCTGGTGCCCGCGCTGACCCTCGAGTCGGCGGTCGGGGAGTGGCTCACCCACCCGGTGGTCGGGCCCGTCGTCGCAGAGCGGTTCCCGGTGTGGCTGCCGCACCTGCCGCCGCCGGCGACGTCCGAGGGGCACCTCGTGCTGCAGATGCTGGGCTCCATGCCCATGCGCCGGTTCGTCTCCGACCTGGGTGCCACCGTCCCGGCCGGGGAGCTGGAGGGGCTCGTGGCGCGGGCGGCCGCGGCCCGGGCCGAGCGGGTGGGCTGAGGTGCCGCGCTACGTCGCGCTCGGCAGCTCGTTCGCCTCAGGTCCGGGCGTCGACCCGGTCCTCGACGCCGGCTGCGGCCGGTCGGCGCGCAACTACGCCCAGCTGACGGTGCAGCGCCTGGGCCTCGACCTCCTGGACGCCTCGTGCGGCGGAGCCACGGTCGCCGACGTGGTGAGCGCCGCGCAGCTGCTGCTCGACGGCAGCAGCGTGCCGCCGCAGCTGGACGCCGTGGACGCCGCCGCCGACCTCGTCACCGTGACCGCCGGCGGCAACGACGTCGAGTACCTGCTGACCCTGCTGCGCTGCTCGTACCGGGTCGCCCCCGAGGCCGCGCCGCGGGCGTCGCGGGCGTTCTTCGGCCTGCCGGTCGACCGCGCCGCCGTGTCCCGCGCGCTCGACGGCCTGCCGGCCTCCCTCGCCGGGATGGTCGACGCCGTCCGCGACCGGGCGCCGCGGGCGCGCGTCGTCCTGGTGGACTACCTGACCGTCCTGCCCGGCACCGGCGGCGGCTGCGCGGCGCTCCCCATGGCGGACGACGACCTCGCGTTCTGCCGCGACCTCGCTCGCCGGCTCGAGGCGGCCACGGCCCGGACCGCGGAGGAGAGCGGCGCGGAGCTGCTCGCGGCGTCCGCCCTGAGCCGCGACCACTCCGTCTGCGCCGCCGAGCCGTGGGTCACCGGCTGGGAGTTCGGCGACGTGCTCGCCGGCGGGGTGGCCCCGTACCACCCCAACGCCGCCGGGATGCGTGCGGTGGCCGACGCACTCGTCGACCACCTGCGCCGGTGAGGCGGGCACGGCGCGGGGTCAGCCGGCGCACGGTCCAGCCGGTACGTCGTCAGCCGGCCGGCTGCGAGATGTTGACCATCCAGACGATCCCGAACCGGTCCACGCACATGCCGAACTCGTCGCCCCACATCTGCTTCTCCAGCGGCATGGTGATCTGTCCGCCGTCGGCGAGCCCGGCGAAGTAGCCGCGCAGCTCGGCGGCGTCGTCGCCGCTGAGGCTGATCGAGATGTTCGTGCCGACGGTGTGGTCCATGCCGGGGGGCGCGTCGGACACCATCAGGGTGTACCCGGCCGGCGTCTCGAGCTGCCCGTGCATGATCTTGTCGGCGTCGGCACCCTCGGCCATGCCCGACTCGCCGTAGGTGTTCACGGCGAGCTCGCCGCCGAAGACCTCCCGGTAGAACTCGACGGCCTGGCGGGCCGAGCCCGTGAAGCTGATGTACGGGTTGAGACGAGAAGTCACGACACTGTCCTCCCTGTGGCTGGGGTGCGGGCGCTCACCGTAGTGGGGGTGGTGGTCGAGAGGGGCTCCGTCCATCACCGCGCGGCCGGCCGTGGCTCGGGTTCTCCACGGGCAGAGCGTGCTGGTCAGCGGGCAGTGGGGTCCGGCCGTGGCGACGCTCCTGCTCCACCGTCCGTACGACGGCGGTGGCATGCTGCGTCGACTGCGCGTGGACCTGGACGGCCGCGAGGTGGCAGCTCTGAAGCAGGGCGAGTCCGTCGCGGTCCCGGTTCCGGTCGGGACGCACTCCGTCGTGGACCGGATGGACTGGACGAGCAGCCCCGCTCTTCTCGGCTGTCTGGAACATGATCCGGCGGCCGCGCAGTGCGCTCCGCATCCAGCGGCGGTAGCGACGACGGCCGCGCAGCGCCGGTGGTACAGCGCCAGTAACCACCGCCCTGCGGGGCCCGAAGCCTCGGCGGGCAGGATCGCGACCGCCCGCCCCGACCCCCGGAGGAACCGTGACCGTCGTCCCGCCGCCGCTGGAGCACCTGCTGCACCTCGAGGTCAGCGTCGACCCGCCGATCGAGATCGGCCCGACCCCCGCCGGTCTGCGGCGGGTCATCCCGATCACCGGGGGCACGGTCTCAGGGCCGCTGCTGACCGGGCGGGTGCTGCCCGGCGGCGCCGACTTCCAGGTCATACGCACCGAGACCGAGACCGTCGCCGAGGCCCGGTACGTCATCGAGACCGACCAGGGCGAGCGGGTGTACGTCGAGAACACCGGGCTGCGCACCGGGTCGGCCGAGGACATCGCCCGGCTGCGCCAGGACCTGCCGGTCGACCCCGCGCACATCTACTTCCGCTCCACCCCGCGGTTCGAGACGACGGCGCCGCGGCTGGCCGTGCTGACCTCGCACGTCTTCGTCGGTTCCGGGGCGCGGCACCCCGCCGGCGTGGTGTTCGACTTCTTCCGCGTCGGGTGAGTCAGGCCGGCAGCGGGGTCGGCGCGTAGGCCAGCAGCCGCCACGGGCCGCCGGCGCGGGTCCACACCGCGAGCGCCAGGTTGTCGATCGTCTTCGGGACGCCGTCGACGTCGACGTCCGCGGTCATCCGGCCGACCACGACCGCGCAGTCGCCGGCGACCTCGACCCGCACGACCGGGTGCTCGGCCCGCCGGTAGACGTAGTACCGCGACCGCAGCTTGCCCAGGTACTCCTCCCGCGTGTCGCGAACGCCGCTGGAGTGCGTGTAGCTGAGCTCGGGTGCGAGCAGCGCCTCCAGCGTGTCGAGGTCGCCCTCGACCATCGCCTCGTAGCGGCGCTCCTCCGCCGCGAGGACCGCCGCCACGTCGTCGTCCCTGCCGGTCATGGCCCCATCGTGGCCGCAGCCGGCCGCGCCGGCAGCGTCGCCGTCCGTGGACCGGAGGGTCTAGCTTCCGCCGGGTGGACGGCGAGGTGCGGGCCGGCCCGCGGGAGCGGGCGCCGGACGAGAGCGGCTGGTTCCGCCAGCCGCCGCCCTGGCTGCGGCGTGGGGTGGTGTTCGCGCTCGTCGCGCTGGCCGGCTACCAGGTCGCGGTGTGGGCCTTCAGCAACCTGCGCGGCTTCCTCGGCCTGCTGTTCCTCGCCTGGCTGTTCTCGATCAGCGTCGAGCCCCTGGTGGAGCGGCTCGAGTGGATCGGACTGCGGCGCGGCGCGGCCACCGGCCTGGTGCTGTTCGCCCTCGTCGCCGGGCTGGCCGGCTTCATCGCCGCCTTCGGCACCCTGCTGGTCGAGCAGCTCACCTCGCTGTTCACGGCGCTGCCCGACGTCGTCCGCGAGGTCGTCCTCTGGGTCAACAAGACCTTCGACGCCACCCTCGACCCCAGCGACATCGTGGCGTCCCTGCAGCTCACCCCGGCCCGGATCCAGCAGATCGTCTCCGACCTCACCCCGAGCGTGGTCGGTATCGTCACCACCCTCGTCGGGCTGGTCTTCCAGGTGCTGACCTTCCTGCTGTTCGCCTACTACATGTCGGCGGAGGGCCCGAAGCTGCGCACCACGGTCGCCCGGCGCTTCCCGCCCCGGCAGCAGCGGTTCATCACCACGGTGTGGGCGATCACGGTGGAGAAGACCGGTGGCTACGTCGTCTCCCGGCTGGTGCTGGCCGCGATCAGCTCGGTGGCCACCGGCCTGTTCCTGCTGCTGCTCGGCGTCCCCTACTGGCTGCCCCTGGCGCTGTGGACCGGCGTCATCTCGCAGTTCATCCCGACCATCGGCACGTACCTGGCGATCGCCGTCCCGGCGCTGATCGCGCTGTCGGGGCAGCCGATCGACGCCCTCTGGGTCGTGGTGTTCGGCGTGGTCTACCAGCAGGTCGAGAACTACCTGCTCGCCCCGCGGATCACCGCCCGCACGGTCTCGATCCACCCGGCGGTCGCCTTCGGCGCGGTGATCGCCGGTGCCGGGCTGTTCGGCCCCATGGGCGCCCTGGTCTCCATCCCGGTGGTCGCCGCCATCGAGGCGGTGATCGACACCTACGGCCACCGCTACGAGCTGGTGGCCCACGGGGAGGACGAGGACGAGGACGACGAGGACGTGGCGACGCCGGACGGGCCCGCCGATGAGTCCGCACCCGGCCCCCGGTCGGAGACGGCATGACCGACTCCACGCCCGACGAGACGCAGATCCGGGACCTGGTCACCCGCTGGGCGGCCGCGGTGCACGCCGGCGACCTGGCCGGCGTGCTCGCCGACCACGCCGACGACATCGTCATGTTCGACGTCCCGCCGCCCGACGACGGCGTCCGCGGGCTCGACGCCTACCGCGACACCTGGCCGCCGTTCTTCGAGTGGCAGCGGCAGGGCGCCACGTTCGAGGTGGTCGAGCTCGACGTCACCGCGGGGGACGACGTCGCCTGGGCGCACGCCCTGCTGCGCTGCGGCACTCCGGAGGAGCACGCCCAGGACCCCGCGCGGCGGCTGCGGCTGACGCTGGGCCTGCGCCGGGAGGGCGGCCGGTGGGTGGTCGCGCACGAGCACCACTCGTTCCCGCTGCCGTGAGGCCCCGGCCGCCGGGCGGCGGCCGGGGCGGCGGGGGGTCAGTGGCCCTCGGCCTTCTCCTTCTCGTAGCGCTCGGTCATCGTCGCGACCGCCTGCATCTGCTGGGCGGCGTAGTCCTCGCGCTTGCCTCCGGCGTACTCCTTCCAGTCCAGCGTCTGGCGCGCGTGGCTCACCTCGCCGCCCTGGAAGTGCGGCATGACGTGCTGGGCGATGAGTTCCCACGAGCGCTTCGTCGCCTGCGGGTTGGCCCACTCGTGGCCGAGCAGGAGCATGCAGCCGAACCCGCCCGACTGGTCCCACAGCCGCTGCACCTGGGCGCGGGCGTCCTCGACGGTCCCGATCGCGCCGATGCCGGCCTCGTTGATGAAGTCGATCATCTCCTTGGCGTCGCCGCCCTCGACGGCCATCTGCGGGAACGCCGCGGTCTTCTGGAAGTACCGGAACCAGGTCTCGATCCCGTACTGGACCTCGGCGTAGGCCTGCTCACGGGTCTCGGCGATGTGCATGAGCCCGACCAGCCGCCAGTCCCGGCGGGACACCTCCTGGCCGTAGTGCGCCGCCCGCTCCTGGACGACGTTCCAGTGGTGGGCGAGCGCGTCGAAGCCCTCCTTGGTCAGGGTGGCCCCGATCGACAACAGCCCGGCGCCGTGCCGGCCGGCCAGGCGCGGCCCGGTGGGGGAGGCCACCGCGGCGACCGCCACCTCGAAACGGGGCTGGGTGTAGGGCCGCAGGTGCAGCCGGGCGTTCACGAGGTTGTGCGTGCGGGTCTGCTCGGTCACCGTCTCCCCGCGCAGCAGCCGCATGATGATGTCGAGGTCGACCTCCATCAGCTCGCGGGTGTCGGTCGGGTTGAGCCCCAGCATCATCGAGTCGGTCGGCAGCGAGCCCGGGCCGCAGCCCAGCATCGCCCGGCCGCGGGTCAGGTGGTCCAGCAGCACCATCCGCTCGGCCACCCACAGCGGGTTGTGGTACGCGATCGAGGTGACGCCGGTGCCCAGCTTGATGTGCCGCGTCCGCTCCGCCGCCGCGGCGATGAAGATCTCCGGGGAGGCGATGATCTCGGTGCCGGCGGAGTGGTGCTCGCCGATCCAGGCCTCGTCGTAGCCAAGCCGGTCCAGGTGCTCGACCAGCTCCAGGTCCCGTTGCAGGGCCAGTGTCGGGTTCTCCCCGGCGGGGTGGAACGGGGCGAGGAACGTGCCGAAGCGCAGCCGGTCCATGGGGTCCTCCTCGGTGTCGGGCGGGGCCCGAAAGTAACCTGCGTCACACACCCTGCGGCACCCTCGCGAGCAAGCCGATGCGGTTCCGCGGGCGTACCGTGCGGGCACGACCGACCGAGGGACGCCGATGGCGCTGCTGCGCAGGATCGACGCCGCGCGCGGCGCGGTGGGGACGGCCGTCCGTCTCGCCGCCGCCGGCGCGGGGCTGGCCGCCGTCCCGGCCGTGCTCACCGCCGGGCTGCTCGCCGAGCCGGCCCGCGTCACCGCCCGGCTGGCCCGCGGCGCCGCGGGTGCCGCGGTCGGTGCCGGTGCCGCGGTCGCCGACTCCTCGCGCCACCTGGTCAAGACCGCGGCGGTGTCCGGTACGCGCGCGGTCGGCACCCTGCTCACCGGCGGCGACCCGATCCCCGACGGCCACATGCACTCCCTCGTCGACGCCGCCAAGGGCATGGTCGAGCCGCCCCAGCACCGGCACACCCGCCGCGTGTGGGCCGACCACGGGCACGTGCAGATCGAGGTCTGCGCCCCCTCCACCGAGGACCAGCCGGAGGTCCGGCACGCCCTGCGCCGCCAGCTCGAGCGGCTCGAGGGCGTCCAGTGGGCGACGGTCAACGAGGTCGTCGGCCGGGTCCTGGTCTCCGTCGACGAGCGCCGGGTCCGGGTCGAGGACGTCGTCGGTGCGGTGACCGCGATCGAACAGGCCCGCGGCGGGCGGCAGGTGTTCCCGCAGTCGATCGAGCACCCCGCGGACCTGGAGCCGCTGCTGGCCGCCGTCGCCGAGGCCGCGGTGGACACCGCCGCGATGGGCGTGGCCTTCCTCGGCAGGGCGCTGCCGGTGCCGGCGGTGTCGCGGCACGTCACCCTGGCCATCGCGCTGCTGGACAGCCAGCGCTGGGTCCGCTCGGGGCTGGAGTCCCGCGTCGGCACCATCGGCACCGACCTGATCTTCAGCGGCACCAGCGCGCTGCTGCACGCGCTGACCCAGAGCCCCACCATCCCCGCGCTCAACGCCGTCGCCGCGATCCAGCAGGCCCTGGAGATGCGGGCCCGGCGCCAGGTGTGGTGTCGCCGCGAACCGGAGCTGTGCGGCCCCGAGCCGGACGACGAGGCCGAGGCCCTCCTCCCGCCCGGCCCGCGCCCCGTGCCCCTGCGGGCCGGCCCGGTCGAGACCTACCGCGCCCGCCTCGAGCAGGTCGCGCTCGGCGCGTCCCTGGGCCTGATCCCGCTGACCGGCAGCCCGGGGCGCGCGGCCGACATGCTCAAGTCGCAGAACCCCAAGGCCGCCGGCCTGGGCCGGGAGTCCTTCGCCGCCACCCTCGACCTGCTCATGTGCCGGCGCGGCGTCCTCCCCATGGACGGCTCCGCCTATCGCCGGCTGGACCGGGTCGACACCGTCGTCGTCGACGGCGCCACCCTGTGCACCGGCCGGCCGGTGGTGATCGAGGCCTGCGCGTCCGCCGACGACTGGGACGACGCCGCGGTGTGGACCGCCGCCGTCCGCCTCCTGGGCGCCCGCGGCGGGACCGGTGACACCGGCGACGGTGCCGCGCCGGCGGCTGTGCGCCTGGGGCCGCCGCGCAGCGCACCGGGGGCCGAGGGCGGGGAGGTGCGCACGCTCCTGGCGGGCCGGCGGCGGGTCGGCGTGGTCACCGTGGCCCCGGAGCTCGACGCGCACGCGGAGGCGCTGCTGGCCACCGCGGCCGCCGCGGG
Organism: Geodermatophilus sp. CPCC 205506; assembly: GCF_051383635.1. Lineage (NCBI taxonomy): Bacteria > Bacillati > Actinomycetota > Actinomycetes > Geodermatophilales > Geodermatophilaceae > Geodermatophilus > Geodermatophilus sp. CPCC 205506. Next base: position 63,514 of record NZ_JALPKP010000036.1, read on the forward strand.
CCACCGGCTGGTCCTCACCCCGCACGTCGGCACCCGCGAGATCGCCGGTGCCGCCGACGAGGTGGCGCCCGCCGACGAGCCGCTGGTGGAGACCGTCCGGCGGCTGCAGGCCGACGGGCGCGCCGTGCTGCTGGTGTCGGCCGTGGACGGGCCGGCGCTCATGGCCGCCGATGTCGCCGTCGCCCCGGTCGTCCCCGGCTGCGCCCCCGCCTGGGGCGCCGACCTGGTCACCCGCCCCGGCCTGGTGGACGCCTGCGCGCTGGTCGACGCGACCGTGCCGGCCCACGCGGTCAGCCGCCGCGCGGTGACCACCGCCGTCACCGGCAACGTGCTCGGCGGTCTGCTCGCCGCCGTCGGCAGCACCCGCTACGGCCAGGCCAAGGCGACCGCGCCGGGCAAGACCGCCAGCATCGCGGCCCTGCTCGACGGCGCCTGGACGGCGGTCCGTGTCGCCGGGCGGCCCGCGCCGCCGCCCGCGGTGCACACGCCGTGGCACGCGCTCGAGCCCGACGACGTCCTCGGCCGGGTGGCCGACCTGCCGGGGCAGGACGACGTCGGCCCGGGCCGCCTCGCCGGCGCCGCCCGCGTGGTGGGGGAGCTGGCGGTGGTCCGGCTGCCCGCCCGCTTCGTCCGCACCGTCGCCGCCGAGCTCGCCGACCCGCTCACCCCGGTCCTCGCGACCGGCGCCGCCGCCACCGCCGCCCTGGGGGAGAACACCGACGCGATCCTGGTCGCCGGCGTCACGGTGATGAACGCCCTGGTCAGCGGGCTCCAGCGGCTGCGCGCGGAGACGGCGCTGGAGGCGCTGCTGCTCGAGCAGGACGTCACCGTCCACCGCGAGGCCGACGGCGGGCAGGAGGACGTGCCGGGCGGCGCGCTGCGGGTCGGCGACGTCGTCCTGGTCGGCGCCGGGGACGTCGTCGCCGCCGACGCCCGCCTGCTGGAGGCCACCGACCTCGAGGTCGACGAGTCCAACCTCACCGGCGAGTCGCTCCCGGTGGCCAAGTCGGTGCCGGCCACACCCGGGGTCGACGTCGCCGACCGCACCTGCATGCTCTTCGACGGCACGACCGTGGTGGCCGGCAGCGGCCGCGCCGTCGTCGTCGCCGTCGGACCGGCCACCCAGGCGGGCCGGGCCACGCGCGCGGCCGGCGGCGCCGCGCCGCCGGCGGGCGTCCAGGC
>NZ_JALPKP010000037.1:0-63030 GCF_051383635.1 Geodermatophilus sp. CPCC 205506
GGCGCGGCCGGCGCCGGGCCCCGGGATGCGGGGGCCGGAGCACCCGCCAGCACCGCCGGGCCACCCGCCGGCGTCGTCGGGGCCACGGCGGCGGCCGCGGCCGTGGTGGTGACGGTGACGGTCGCGCCGGCCGCGGTGACGTCGGTGACGGTCACGGTGAGGCCTCCGCCGGGGGCCGACACGGGCGTCCCGACCGGGAGGGCGGCCTGCAGGTCGCGGTCCCAGGAGCCGGCCGGGGCCGGGGTCCCGTCGAGGAGCAGCGACGTGTCCGGCATCGAGCCGGCCCGGTGCAGGAGCACGCCGGTCTGCAGCCGGAAGCGGTTCTCCGCGGCGCCGAGCCAGGCGTCCCGGAGGGCGGGCGCGCGGTACTCCAGCCAGTAGGTGCCGCCGTCGGAGCCGGCCAGCCGGATCGCGCGGGTGCCGGTGCGACCGGAGAGCGGGGCCAGGGTGAGCGTCGTCGTCGCGCCGTCGGCGGGCAGTACCGCCTGGGCCGCCGCCGGGAGGACCCCGAGAGCCGCCGCCTGCGGGGCGTTGAGGACGCCGACCTGGCTCCAGGAGGCCCCCATGACGTCGTAGTAGTCGCGGTAGGCGGCGGTGCGGCAGGTGCCGCCCTCGACCGCGCCGTCGCACTGGTGGCCCGAGGAGTGGCCCAGGCCGAAGTTGTGGCCCAGCTCGTGGGAGATGACCGAGGGCAGGACGTCGCGGACGTACAGCCGGCCACCGGAGTCGGGACCCGAGCCGACCTCGCCCATCGCGTAGGCGCAGCCGGAGCCGTCGCCCGGGGCGCCGGCCACGTACAGCAGCAGGTGCCGGCCCGGGCCGTCCTGGAAGCCGACGGCGGCCGCGACCTGGTTCCACAGGACGGTGGGTTCGGCGCAGTCGACGGTCGCCTGCACCCAGCCCGGGACGGCGGTGGTGACCCCGACCCGGATGGCGCCGTCGCTCTCGTCCGCCCAGAACCCGGCGACCGGCCCGTCCACGGCCGCCACGAGCTGCTCCAGCGACGTGCCGTCGTCGGAGCCGCCCGGCGGCAGGACCCGCACCACGGTGACCTCGTTGGTGAGCGGCGCCGCCCCGCCGCCGTCGGCCGCCTCGGCCGGGCGCAGCAGCTGGGCGTCGAGCAGGTCGAGCGCCGGCTCGAGGCCCGCCTCGGCCGCGGCGTCGGGGAGCTGCCCGCCCACGGTGACCTCGACGGTCGCGCCGACCGGGAGGTCGCCGGCGGCCTCGGTCGGGATGCGGACCTCCCCGGTCGCCGTCTCGACCAGGGTCAGCGGCGCGCCGTCGGCGTCGTGGTCGCCGGCCGGGCCGGCCTCCGGGTAGACCTGCACGACCTCGCCGACCACGGTCTGGACCGGGGTCTCGTCGGCCTGCGCGGCCGTCGCGGGCAGCGCCAGGGAGACGGCGACCGCCGCCACGGCACCGGCCAGCGCCCGGATCGGGCGGCGGCGGTCGGCGGGGGACGTCGGCTGGAGGCGCATCCCCCACCCCATCGGCGGGATCTGCGCCCATCGGCACCGGATCCGGGAAATCCAGCCGAACGCGCCGCCACATCCGCCCCGCGGACCGCGGCGCCCCCACCCGTTACGCCAGGGCGTCCCCGTTACGCCAGGGCGTCGGCCCCCATCAGCCGGCGGCCGGCCTCGGTGATCGACCCGGACAGCGACGGGTAGATCGCGAACGTGTGCGCGAGGTCGGTGACCGTCAGCCCCTTCGTCACCGCCAGCGCGATCGGCAGGATCAGCTCCGACGCCCCCGGGGCCACCACGACCCCGCCGACGACGACGCCGGTCGCCTGCCGGGCGAACAGCTTGACGAAGCCGTCCCGCAGGTCGCTCATCTTGGCCCGGGCGTTGGTGGCCAGCGGCAGCCGGACGACGTCGATCTGGACGTCATCGGGCAGCGACGCCTCCTGCACCCCGACGGTGGCGATCTCGGGGTGGGTGAAGACGTTGGCCGCGACGGTCTTCAGCCGGATCGGGGTGACCGCCTCACCGAGGGCGTGCCACATGGCGATCCGGCCCTGCATCGCCGCGACCGAGGCCAGCTGGAACACGCCGGTCACGTCCCCGGCGGCGTAGATGCCCGGCACGCTGGTGCGGGAGACCCGGTCGACGACGACGTGGCCGGACTCGGCCACCTGCACGCCGCACCGGTCCAGGTTCAGCCCGGCGGTGTTGGGCACGGTACCGACGGTCATCAGCGCGTGCGAGCCGTCGACGCTGCGCCCGTCGGTGAGCTCGACCGAGACACCCTTCTCGGTGCGCCGGACGCCGGCGGCCCGGCCGCGCTCCAGCCGGCCGCCGCGGGACTGGAAGACCTGCTCGAGCACCTCGGCGGCGTCGGGGTCCTCGCCGGGCAGCACCCGGTCGCGGGAGGAGACGAGGGTGACCGGGACGCCGGCCTCCAGGTAGCCGGAGGCGAACTCGGCGCCGGTGACGCCGGAGCCGACCACGACCAGGTGCTCGGGCATCTCCTGCAGGTCGTAGACGTCGCGCCAGTCGAGGATCCGCTCGTGGTCGGGCTCGGCGCCGGGCAGCACCCGCGGGTCGGCGCCGGTGGCGATGAGGACGACGTCGCACTCGAGGGTCTCGCTTTCCGCGCCGTCGGCGTCCACCACGTCGACGCGGTGCTCCGCCAGCCCGCGCACCTCGTCCGACAGCCGGCCCTGGCCGGCCAGCACGCGCACGCCGTCGGCGAGCAGCCGGGCCTTGATGTCGGCGGACTGCGCGACGGCCAGCCCCTTGACCCGCTGGTTCACCGCGTCCATGTCGATGCCGACGGCGGCCAGCTCCGCGCCCTGCACGCCCAGGGACACCGAGTCGCGGACGCTGGTCATCACCCCGGCCGAGGCGATGAAGGTCTTGGAGGGCACGCAGTCGGTGAGGACGCTCGCGCCGCCGATGCCGTCCCGCTCGATGACGGTGACCTCCGCACCGAGCGAAGCGGCGACCAGCGCGGCCTCGTAGCCGGCGGGGCCGCCGCCGATGATCACGATGCGGGTCATGGGGGTCCTTGTCGGTGCGCGGTGGACACGAGCGGGCCCATTCTCCCCGCCGGTGCGTGCTGCCGTCGTCCATCCCCCGGGGTCGGTCGCGCCACACGCCCGTAGGCTCGGGGGCGATGGGCCTCTACGCCGCCTACGGGTCGAACATGGACCCCGCGCAGATGTTGCGGCGGTGCCCCTCCTCCCCGCACACCGGGACCGGCTGGATCCGCGGCTGGCGGCTGACCTTCGGCGCGGAGGACCTCGGGTGGGAGGGCGCGCTGGCCACCCTCGTCCCGGACGACACCCCGCCCGGCGAGGCTCTCTCCCCCGGCGTCTTCGTCGCCCTCTACGACCTCACCGAGGCCGACGAGCGGGCACTGGACGCCTGGGAGGGCGCCGACGTCGGGCTCTACCGGAAGCTGCACCTCCGGGTGCACACGCTCACCGGCGACCAGGTCGCCTACGTGTACGCGCTGGACGCCTTCGAGGGTGGACTTCCCTCGGCCCGCCACCTCGGCGCGCTGGCCGACGCCGCGCAGGCCGCGGGTGCCCCGGACGACTACGTGGAGGAGCTCCGCTCCCGGGAGTGCCGCTCCACCAGCTTCTGAGGCCGGTGATCCGCCGCGATCATGAAGTCCGGGAACCGACACGCCGGATCGCCGCCGCGTGTCGCTCTCGGCGACTTCATGATCGCGGCCTGAACGGGACGCCGAGGGCGCGCGCCGTCCGCGCCACCATGGCCACGTGCCGGCGGTACACGTCGCTCGCGGTGAAGTGCAGCAACGTCCACCGGTGCGCGGTCACCCAGTTGTGCCGGCTCCGGTCGGCGTCGAGCTGCTCACGGGTCATGTGCGCCTCGAGCCCATCGAACTCCGCCCCGACCGACTGCTCCTCCCACCCCATGTCGAGGAAGTGCCTCCGGCCTGCGCCGACCAACCGGACCTGCAGCCGGGGAGCAGGCAGGCCGGCGTCGAGGAACCGCCACCGCATGCGCGACTCCATCGGCGACTCGGCCGCTGCGTCGGCCACCGGTACGAGTTCGCGCAACCGGATGACCTGCCGCAGACCGGCCTGGTCGGCGGCCGCCGCCGCCAGCTGCTCACGGGTGCACGCACCCGCCCGGAGCGCGGCGTCCAGTGTCGCCAGGCCGTCGATCGGTGCGGTCGTGCGGACGACGTCGCAGGCCGTGCGCGCGGGCGGGGTGCGCCAGACACCGCCCACGAGCACCGCGTCGTCCGTCCCGAGCGAGGACGGGTGCACCTGCACGCCCGGCAGCCTCCGGTTCACCAACTGGGGCGGCCCCAGGAAGTGCAGCGTCCGGTCCCCGAGCACGTCGAACCCCCACACCGACGCCGCGGTCGAGTGGCACGCCACGAGGTCACCGCCGACCGCCAGCGCCGCGGCGCGCAGTAGCAGCACCGGTGAATCGGGGAGCTCCCCGTCGAGGAGCACGCCCCTCCACGGGCTCCGGCGCCAGCGGCCCGTGCGCACCAGCGATCGGACCTCGGCGTCGGTGCAGTGGTCCAGCGCCTGCGACGTGGAGAAGACCCCGTGCTGTGCGGCGATGAGGCGGTAGAGCGCGAAGTCCACGCTGGGCAGCGTCCGGCGTCACCGGACCCCGCTGCCCCGCCCCGGTGCATCTGTGGACCCCTGCGAGGCTGTGGACAGCCCCGTGATCATGAAGTCCGGGAAGTGACACGCCGGGCGACAGCGGTGTGTCGGTTCCCGGACTTCATGATCACGCCGAGAGAAAGGTCTCCAGCAGCTGCTGGGCGGCCAGCGCCGGGGTGAGCTCGCCGGCGAGCACCGCCTTCTCCAGCTCCGGGGCGGACGAGCGGACGCCGGGGTGCGCGCGCAGCCGGTGCTCGAGCTCGCCGCGCACCAGCTGCCACGTCCACCGCACCTGCTGGGTCCGCCGCTGCTCCTCGAGGGCCCCCGACGCCCTCCGGCGGTCCTGGTGCTCGACCAGGGCCGCCCAGACGACGTCGAGCCCCTGGCCGGTGAGCCCGGCGCAGGTCAGCACCGGGACCTCCCAGTCCTCGCCGTGCCCGCGCAGCATCCGGATCGCCCCGGCCAGCTCGCGGGCCGCCTTGCGCGCGTCGGCGGCGCCGGGGCCGTCGGCCTTGTTCACCGCGATGACGTCGGCGATCTCGAGGATGCCGCGCTTGATGCCCTGCAGCTGGTCGCCGGTGCGGGCCAGCGTCAGGAACAGGAACGAGTCGACCATCTCCGCGACAGCGATCTCCGACTGCCCGACCCCGACGGTCTCCACCAGGACGACGTCGTAGCCGGCCGCCTCCACGACGACCATCGACTCCCGCGTCGCCTGGGCGACCCCGCCGAGCGTGCCCGAGGTCGGCGAGGGCCGGATGAAGGCCGCCGGGTCCACCGACAGCAGCGCCATCCGCGTCTTGTCCCCGAGGATCGACCCGCCGGACCGGGCCGACGACGGGTCGACGGCGAGCACCGCGACGCGCGACCCCGCCGCGGTCAACGACACCCCGAGCGCGTCGATGAAGGTCGACTTGCCCACGCCCGGCACGCCGCTGATGCCCACCCGCCGGGCGGCACCCGCGTGCGGCTGCAGCCCGACGAGCAGCTCCTGCGCCCGCTCGCGGTGGTCGGTGCGGTGCGACTCGACCAGCGTGATCGCCCGCGCGACCGACCGCCGGTCGCCGGCCAGCACACCCTCGACGAGCGCCGGGACGTCGACCGGCCGGCTCACGCCCCGTCCCCCGGAGGGGCAGAAATGGCCATTTCTGCCCCTCCTGTCAGTGGCCGAGGCGCGCGGACAGCGTGCGCAGCAGGTCCTGCGCGGCCTCGGCGATGACCGTCCCCGGCAGGAAGACCGCGGCCGCCCCCATCTCCTTCAGCGTCGGGACGTCGTCGGGCGGGATGACCCCGCCGACCACGACCACCACGTCCTCGGCGCCCAGTGCGGCGAGCGCCTCCCGCAGCGCCGGCACCAGCGTCAGGTGGCCGGCGGCCAGCGAGGAGACGCCGACGACGTGCACGTCGGCCTCGACCGCCTGGCGGGCGACCTCCTCCGGCGTCTGGAACAGCGGCCCGACGTCGACGTCGAAGCCGAGGTCGGCGAAGGCGGTGGCGATCACCTTCTGGCCGCGGTCGTGGCCGTCCTGGCCCATCTTGGCGACGAGGATGCGCGGACGGCGTCCCTCCGCCTCCTCGAAGGCCTCGGCCATGCGGCGGGTCTCCTCCACGGGTCCGGAGTTCCCTGCCTCGTCGCGGTACACACCGCTGATGGTGCGCACCTGACCGGCGTGCCGCCCCCAGACCTCCTCGAGCGCGTCGGAGATCTCCCCCACCGTCGCCTTCGCACGGGCCGCGTCGACGGCGAGCTTGAGCAGGTTCGAGTCGAGCGAGGAGTCCCGCCGTCCTTCTGCGGCGGCGCGCGCGGCGTCGGTGAGCCGGCGCAGCGCCTCCTCGACCGCCGAGCCGTCGCGGGAGGACCGGAGCTCGACCAGCTTGGCCTTCTGCTGGGCCAGCACGTCGGCGTTGTCGACCCGCAGCACCTCGATCGCCTCGTCGGCCTCGACGCGGTACTTGTTCACGCCGATGACCGGCTGCCGGCCGGAGTCGATGCGTGCCTGGGTGCGGGCCGCGGCCTCCTCGATGCGCAGCTTCGGGATGCCGTCGTCGATCGCCTGCGCCATGCCGCCGTGCTCGGCGACCTCCTCGATGTGCGCCCACGCGCGGCGGGCCAGGTCGTAGGTCAGCCGCTCCACGTACGCCGACCCGCCCCACGGGTCGATGACCCGCGTCGTCCCCGACTCCTGCTGCAGCAGCAGTTGGGTGTTGCGGGCGATCCGGGCGGAGAAGTCGGTCGGCAGGGCCAGCGCCTCGTCCAGGGCGTTGGTGTGCAGCGACTGGGTGTGCCCCTGGGTGGCGGCCATGGCCTCCAGGCAGGTGCGGACGACGTTGTTGTAGACGTCCTGGGCGGTCAGCGACCAGCCCGAGGTCTGCGAGTGGGTGCGCAGCGACATCGACTTGGCGTTCTGCGCGCCGGCGTCCTTCACCAGCCGGGCCCACAGCAGCCGGGCGGCGCGCAGCTTGGCGACCTCCATGAAGAAGTTCATCCCGATCGCCCAGAAGAACGAGAGCCGCGGCGCGAACGCGTCGACGTCCAGCCCGGCGTCCTTGCCGGCGTTCAGGTACTCCACCCCGTCGGCCAGCGTGTAGGCCAGCTCCAGGTCGGCCGTCGCCCCGGCCTCCTGGATGTGGTAGCCGGAGATGGAGATCGAGTTGAACCGCGGCATCTCCTGCGAGGTGAACGCGAAGATGTCGCTGATGATCTGCATCGACGGCTTGGGCGGGTAGATGTAGGTGTTGCGGACCATGAACTCCTTGAGGATGTCGTTCTGGATGGTCCCGGTCAGCTGACCGTGCGCCACCCCCTGCTCCTCGGCCGCGACGATGTAGAGCGCCAGCACCGGCAGGACGGCGCCGTTCATGGTCATCGAGACGCTCATCTTGTCCAGCGGGATGCCGTCGAACAGCTGCCGCATGTCCAGGATCGAGTCGATCGCCACGCCCGCCATTCCGACGTCGCCCGGTACCCGCGGGTGGTCGGAGTCGTAGCCGCGGTGGGTGGGCAGGTCGAAGGCGATCGACAGGCCGCGCTGCCCGGCGGCCAGGTTGCGCCGGTAGAACGCGTTGGACTCCGCCGCGGTGGAGAAGCCCGCGTACTGGCGGACCGTCCACGGCTGGGTCGTGTACATCGTCGGGTAGGGCCCGCGCAGGTACGGCGGGGCGCCCGGGTAGGTGTCGAGGAAGTCCAGTCCGGCCAGGTCCGCCGGGGTGTGCAGCGGCGGGACGGCGATGCCCTCGGGCGTCTCCCAGGTCGCCTCCTCCACCCCGCGCCCGGTGGCCTCCTTGAACGCCTTCGCCCAGTCGTCGGTGGTCGCCCGCGCCGCGGGCCGGCCCAGCTCGACGCTGCCGAAGTCGGGGATGCCGCTCATGCCGTGACTCCCAACTGCTCGTGGACCGTACGGAGGACGTCCAGCGCGTCGCACCCGGCGTACACGTACCCGTCGACGCCGTCCACATCCTGGGACGGCTTGCCGGCCAGCCACACCTGGGTGGCGCCGGCGGCGCGCAGGTCGGCGGCCAGGGTGGCCGCGGACTCTGCGTAGTCGCGGTCGGTGCCGCAGATGCAGGCCACCGTCGTCCCCGCGCCGGCCAGCCCCGCGGCCCCGGCACCGGACGGCGTCTCGAGGCCGCCGGCCTGGAACAGGTTGCCCGCGAAGGTGGCCCGCGCCGTGTGCCGCGCGATCGGGCCGATGGTGGCCAGGTAGACCCGCGGCCGGCTCGCGGCGGCGTCGGCGCGGTCGCGCAGCTCCTCGTAGGCCTGCGCGGCACGGACCCGCGGCAGCCCGCCCCCGGCCCGCACCTCGGCCGCGGGCTCGCGGACCGGCAGCCGCTCGGTGAGGTTCGGGAACTCGCTGACGCCGGTGATCGCATCGGTGCGGTGCGCCAGCCGCTCGACCCGGGCGTCCCAGGCCGCGGCCAGCCGGTCCCGCACGAGCCCGGAGTCGAGGGCGGCGGCCAGCCCGCCGGCCCGCTCGATCTCGGTGAACCAGTCCCACGCCGCCTGGGCCAGCGACTCGGTGAGCGACTCGACGTACCAGGAGCCTCCGGCCGGGTCGAGCACGCGGGCGAGGTGCGCCTCCTCCACCAGCAGGCTCTGGGTGTTGCGGGCGATCCGGCGGGAGAAGGAGTCCGGGAGGCCGAGCGCCGCGTCGAAGGGCTGCACCGTCACGACGTCGGAGCCGCCCACGCCGGCGGCGAAGCAGGCCACCGTCGTCCGCAGCATGTTGACCCACGGGTCGCGCTTCGTCGTCATCACCGCGGAGGTGACGGCGTGCTGCCGCTGGGCCCGGACGTCGGGCGCCGCGCCGCTCTCCTGGCCGACGCGGTCCCAGAGCCGGCGGGCCGCGCGCAGCCCGGCGATCGTCGTGAACTGGTCGGCGCTCGCGGAGTAGCGGAACTCCAGCTGGCCGAACGCCTCGTCGACGGACAGCCCGCCGTCGGTGAGCGCCCGCAGGTAGGCCACCCCGGCGGCCAGCGAGCACCCCAGCTCCTCGACCACCGAGGCACCCGCGTCGGCGTAGACCGTCGCGTCGACGACCACGGTGCGCAGGCCGGGGTGGGCGGCGGCCCGGCGGGCGACGTCGGCCAGCCCGGTGAGGTCCTGCGGCCGCCCGGAGGCGGCGTGCTCGCCGATCGGGTCCAGCCCGAGGGAGCCGCCGGGGGCCAGCTCGCGACCCTCGGCGAGCGCGAGGAACGCCTCCGCGGCAGGCACCCCGCCCTGCACGGCGATCGGCGCCAGGTCGAGGTAGACGTCGGTGAGCACGTCGCCCAGGGCGTCGACCGGGACGGCGCCCTCCCCGAGCACCAGCCACAGCGACGTGACGCCGTTCTCCAGGTCGGCGGCGATCGCCTCCCTGGTCCCCGCCACGTCGGGGTGCGCGTGCCGCTGCCGCACGTCCCAGCCCCCGGGCACGTCACCGCCGGCCGCGCCGGCGCGCGCCCCGCGCACGAACGGCGCCAGGCCCGGGACGCCGACCGCCGTCGGCAGGTCGCCGGCGTCCTCGGCGGTGTAGAGCGGCGCCACCGTCACCCCGGTGGCGACGGGCACCCGGAGCACGTCCTCGACGGCGTCGGGCAGCCCCTCGCGGCCGGCCTTGCGGAGCACGGCGGCGAGGAGCTCGCGCCACTGCTCCCGGGTGGTGACGGGGAACTCGCCGGCGAGCCGGAGCTCCTCGGGCACCTCGTGCTCGGCCGGCACCTCGGCATCGGGGTGGGCGGGCTGCTGATCGGTGGAACGCATCGTCGGGCTCCCCTCGGGTCGATCAGCGACAGTGTCTACCGGCGCTTGGGCTGTCCGGAACGCGCGGGGTGCGGCGAGGGTCCGGACGGGGCCACGCCGGCGTCCGCCGCGAGCGCGTGCAGGGCGGTCCGGGCCAGCAGCCGCACGCCGACCTCGATCGCCCGCTCGTCGACGTCGAACGTCCCGCGGTGCAGGTCCAGCGGGGCCCCGCCGCCGTGGGTGCCCAGCCGGGCCAGCGCGATGGGCAGCACGTCGGCGAACCAGCCGAAGTCCTCGCCGCCCATGCTCTGCGGGGACAGCCGGAGCCCCTCGCTGCCCACCGTCTCCAGCGCCGCCGAGCGCAGCAGCGCCACCGCGCGCGGGTCGTTCACCACCGGCGGGACACCCCGGATGTAGTCGACCTCCACCTGGGCGCCGGTGGTGGCGGCCACCCGCTCGACCAGCGAGCGCAGGACCGTCTCGGCCTCCTGCCACATGTCCCGGTCCAGCACCCGCACGGTGCCGCGCAGGCAGCCCCGCTGCGGGATCGCGTTGGCCGCGACCCCGGCGTTGACCGCGCCCCACACCAGCGACATCCCGGCCCGGGGGTCGATCTGCCGGGACAGCAGCGAGGGCAGGTCGGTGATCAGCCGGCCGAGGGCGTCGACCAGGTCGACGGTGAGCTGGGGGCGGGCGGTGTGCCCGCCGGGGCCGGTCAGGGTGACGTCCATCCGGTCGCAGGCGGCGGTGATCGCCCCGGTGCGCAGCCCCACGGTGCCGGCCGGGAGGGAGGGGTCGCAGTGCAGCGCGAAGGCCCGGGAGGCGCCGGCCAGGATCCCGGCGGCGACCACCTCGGTGGCCCCGCCGGGCACCGTCTCCTCCGCGGGCTGGAAGACGCAGCGCACGGTGCCGGGCAGGTCGTCGAGCGAGGCCAGCGCGAGGGCGGCGCCCAGGACGACGGTGGTGTGGACGTCGTGGCCGCAGGCGTGGCACAGCCCCTCGCGGGTGGAGGCGTACGGGACGTTCTTCAGGTCGGCCAGCGGCAGCGCGTCGATGTCCGCGCGCAGCACCACGGTCGGTCCGGGCCCGCCCGCCCCCTCGCCGATCTCCACGACCAGCCCGGTCCCGCTGGGCAGCCGCTTGGGCTCCAGGCCCTCGTTGCGCAGCCGCTGCTCGAGGAAGGACGTCGTCTCGAACTCGGCGAAGGCCAGTTCGGGGTGGGCGTGCAGGTGCCGGCGGACGGCCACGAGCTGCTGCTGCCGCTCGGCGGCCCACTCGTCGACCGCCGTGCCCAGCTTCTCGGCGAACTCCGTCATGCGGAGCTGCCCCCGGCGAGGCCGGCGGGGTCGGGCGCCGGCAGGCCGTTCCGCAGCTCGGCGAGCAGGCTGTCGACCACCGCGCACAGGTCGCCGTCGTGCGCTGCGGCGACCGCCCGCTGCCGCTGGTAGGAGGCGCCGACGGCGAGCACGCGCTCGACGTCGGCCAGCTCGGCCTCGCAGCCCAGCCGGCGGGCGGTGGGCGTGAGGTCCTCGACCAGGTCGGTTATAGCCTGGCGCACCGGCCGGACGGTGCCCTTCTCGTCGACGACGATGTCGGCGTCCAGGCCGTACCGGGCCGCCCGCCACTTGTTCTCCCGCAGCACCCAGGAGGCCGGGACCGGCAGCGTGTAGCCGCGGTCGAGCTCGCGGTCGAACTGCTCGACCAGGCACTGCGACATCGCGGCGACCGCGCCGATCTCGTCGAGCGTGGGCAGCCCGTCGCAGATGCGCAGCTCGACGGTGCCGAAGTCCGGGTGCGGGCGGATGTCCCACCACACCTCCCGCACGCTCTCGATGGCGTGGGTGGAGATCAGCGTCTCCATGTACTGCTCGAAGCGCTCCCAGCCCGCCAGCTGGTAGGGCAGCCCGGCGGTCGGCATCCCCTCGAAGACCTTGGACCGGGCCGAGGCCAGCCCGGTGTCGGCGCCCACCCAGTACGGGGAGGACGCCGAGAGCGCGAGGAAGTGCGGCACGTACTGGGTGAGCGCGTTGACGATCGGGATGGCCTTCTCCGGCGCCCGGACGCCGACGTGCACGTGCACCCCGAAGATCTGCAGCCGGCGGGCCAGCCACTGCATCTTCTCGACCAGCTGGAGGTAGCGCTCCTTGGGCGAGATCTGCTGGGTCTGCCAGTCGGTGATCGGGTGGGTGCCGGCGCACATCAGCCCCAGCCCGTGGCGCTCAGCCGCTGCCCGGACCTCCTCGAGGGTGCCGGCGAGGTCGGCCTTGGCCTCGCCGACGGTCGTGCAGATGCCGGTGATGATCTCGATCGTCGACTGCAGCAGCTCGTGCTTGGCCTTGGGGTGCTCGGCGGCGCCGTCGGGCCGGATCTCCTCGAGGATCTCCACCGCGCCGGCGGTGAGCTGCCGGGTCTCCAGGTCGACGAGCTGCAGCTCCCACTCGACTCCCAGGCTGGCGCGCTCGGAGGAGCGGAAGGGGATCTGCACGCCCGGAGTCTAGAAGGACCCGCCTGTCCCCCACCCCTCGCGAGCTCGCGGCGGGCCCCTGCAGGCGGGCCGACCGCTCCCGGCTGCCGGAACCGCTTCACGGCGACCGGGCGGCCCCGACGTCCCGTCCGGCGCCGGGGCGACGTCCCGGACCGGCGCGGTCAGGACGCCGCGACGAGGTCCTCCGTGCGGGCGACCGGCCGGTGCACCCAGCGGTCGGCGGGCACGCGCGCACGGACGACGGCTACCGCGCGCCGGCCGAAGACGGCCTCGTGCACCCGCACCGTGCAGAGGTTCCGGCCCACGACGAGGACCCCCCGGCCGTCCTCGGTGGGGACGGCGCACTCCAGCAGCTCCCACGGCACCCGGTGGACGTCTCCGTCGGCGTCCTGGTGCGCCAGGACCGTGTCGCCGATGACGAGGGTGCGCCGGTCCACCGGGCGGAGCAGGCGGGTCAGCAGCGGCGGGCGGAACGTCTCGCCGTCGGGCAGCACGGACTCCAGCGTGCACAGCGTGCGGTGCTCGACCGGCGCGCCGGGGCCGGGGTACCGGACGCCCTCGGGCACGGCGAGCACCGCCGTCGTCCGTGCGCGCCGCAGCGCGGCGGCGACGTCGGCGGGCGTGGTGGCCCGCCAGGCGCGCACCACGTCGTGGACCGGGCGGAACGGCAGGCCGGCGACCGTGCAGTAGGCGGCGTCGGCCAGCTCGGCCTCCACCACCGCCTGCTCGTCGGCGTCGAGCTCCTCCTCGAAGCCGGCCACCGCGTGCGCCAGCTCCCCCGGCGTCGGCCCGGCGTCGCCGAGGGCCACCAGCTGCTGCCAGACCAGGTCGGCGACGGCGGCCTCCTGCCCCTGGCGGGCGTCGACGACCACGGCGACCTCGCGGTGGCCGGCGTGCAGGTCCAGGCCGACGGAGTCCACCGAGTAGCTGATCCCGCGGGTGTGCCGGGCGGTGTCCCGCAGCCGGTCGAGCAGCACCTCGACGCCGAGGCGCAGCGCCGGGTCCCACGGCCCGGTCGCCCCGAGCAGCAGGCCGACCCCCGCGCCGGGGACGACGGTCCACACCGGCCCGGTCTGCGGGCGCGGCTGCGGCGTGGTGCGTCCGGGCGACGGCCCGTCGGGCAGCGGCAGGCGCAGCCCCTCCGGCAGCGGACCCCGGCACCACAGCGCGGCGTTGCCCCGCACGAACCAGCGGCGGGCGTGCGCGCGGACGACGTCCTCGGTGAGGAACTCCCGGCCCGGACCGTCGGCGACGACGAGACCGGGGCCGGCCAGGCCGAAGCGGGCCGCCCACAGCGCGCCGAGGGTGGAGTCGGCGGTGGAGCAGTTCTCCGCCTCCAGCACCCCGATCTCGACGTCGATCCGGTCGGTCGGCAGGTCGGCCAGCGCCCGGCAGACGCCCTCGAGGAACGCGCCCACGGCGGCCGGTCGGCCGGTCGCGAAGAAGGTGGTGGTGTCGACGTCGGTGACCGCGTTGCAGCGCAGGTGCGACTTGGGCAGGGCGCTCATCGCCAGGTGCTCGACGAGGTGGGTGACCTCGATCGCGGCGAAGGTCTCGTCCCGGAGACCCACCCCGAAGACGAGCGCGGCGGTGGTCCGGTCCCCGCCGGGGGCGGTCAGGACCGGGACGCCGTCGATGTCGGTGTGGTGCACCCGCCCATGCTCCGGGTGCGACGCCCCGCGGCCGGTGGACACGCCCGAGCGGGAGAGGAGGGGCAGGTGTGACGTCCCGGACCCGCCGAGCACTGGGTTAGCGTCGCCCGGTGAGCCAACCTCCCGCGGGGAACGACCCCGCGACCCTCGCCCGCCTGGCGGCCGACGACCTCACGACCGCCCTCGGCGCCGGTGCCGACGTCGCGATCGTCATGGGGTCGGGCTGGGCGCCGGCCGCCGACGCGTTCGGCACCGTCGAGGCGTCCGTCGCGATCGGGGAGCTGCCCGGTTTCGCCGCACCGACCGCGGTCGGCCACGGTGGCGAGGTCCGCGCGGTGCGGGTGGGCGAGCGCCGGGTGCTCCTCTTCCTCGGGCGCACGCACCTGTACGAGGGCCGGGGCGTCGACCCGGTGGTGCACGGCGTCCGGACGGCGGCGGCCGCGGGCGTGCGCACCGTCGTCCTCACCAACGCCGCGGGCGGGCTGGCGCCGGAGCACCGCGTCGGGCAGGCGGTCCTGATCAGCGACCACCTCAACCTGACCGCGCGCTCGCCGCTGGTCGGCGCCACCTTCGTCGACCTCACCGACCTCTACTCGGCCCGGCTGCGGGCGCTGGCGCGGGAGCTCGACCCCACCCTCACCGAGGGCGTCTACGCCGCGCTGCCCGGCCCGCACTACGAGACGCCGGCCGAGATCCGCATGCTGCGCACGCTCGGCGCCGACCTGGTGGGCATGTCCACGGCGCTGGAGGCGATCGCCGCGCGCGCCGCCGGGACGGAGGTCGTGGGCATGTCGATGGTGACCAACGCCGCCGCCGGCATCACCGGGGAGAAGCTGGACCACGAGGAGGTGCTCGCCACGGGCAAGGCCGCCGCGGGGCGCCTCGGCGAGTTCATGGTCGAGTTCGTGGGGCGGCTGCCGTGAGCCTGGTGCTGGTCACCGGCGCCGCGGGGCGGATCGGCACGGTGCTGCGCGGCGGGCTGCCCGAGCGGGGCTGGGCGGTGCGCTGCATGGACGTCGTCCCGATCATCGACACCCGCCCCGGCGAGGAGCAGGTGGTCGCCGACATCACCGACCTCGCCGCGGTGCAGGACGCCGTCGCGGGTGTCTCCGCGGTCGTGCACCTGGCGGGGATCGCCACGGAGTCGACCTGGCCGGCCATCTCGCACGCCAACATCGAGGGCACGTACCGCGTGCTCGAGGCGGCGCGGCTGGCCGGGGTCTCCCGCGTCGTCCTGGCCAGCAGCAACCACGCCACCGGGTACACCCCGCGGCCGGACGGCGGGCTGCTGCGCGAGGTCGACGCACCGCCGCGGCCGGACACCTACTACGGCGTCTCCAAGGTGACGATGGAGGCGCTCGGCTCCCTCTACGCCGACCGGTACGGGATGGACGTCGTCTGCCTGCGGATCGGCAGCGCCTTCCCGGAGCCGACCACCACGCGGATGCTGGCCACCTGGCTCTCCCCCGGCGACACCGTCTCGCTGGTCGACGCGGCGCTCCGGGCGCCCGCCCCGGGATACACGGTGGTGTGGGGCGTCTCGGCGAACACCCGCAACTGGTGGGACCTCACGGCGGCCCGCGCCCTGGGCTACGAGCCGGCCGACGACGCCGAGGTGTTCGCCGAGGCGCTGGTCGAGGTGCACGGCGAGCCCGACCCCGCCGACCCGGTGCACGCGCGGGTGGGCGGCGAGTACACGACCGCCGCCTTCGACGCCGACGCCCTCGAGCCGCCGCTCCCCCGCGGGGACATCGCACCGGGCAGCGGGGCCTCGTGACCACGATCGACCTGGCCCGGGAGTGGGCCGCCGCCGACCCGCACCCCGGCGACCGCGCCGAGATCGAGGCGCTGGTCGAGGCCGGGGACACCGTCGAGCTGGAACGCCGCTTCGCCGGCCCGCTGGCCTTCGGGACCGCCGGGCTACGCGGACCGCTGCGCGCGGGGCCGGCCGGCATGAACGCCGCCGTGGTCACGCGGGCCGCGGCCGGGCTGGCCCGGTACCTGGTCGACGCCGGGCGCGCCGGTGCCCGGGTGGTCATCGGGTTCGACGCCCGCCGCCGCTCCGACGAGTTCGCGCGGATCTCCGCGGCGGTGCTGGCCGGGGCCGGGTTCGCCGTCCACGTCCTGCCCCGGCCGCTGCCCACGCCGGTGCTGGCCTTCGCGGTCCGGCACCTGGGCTGCGCCGCCGGGGTGATGGTGACCGCGAGCCACAACCCGCCCGACGACAACGGCTACAAGGTCTACCTGGACGACGGCGCCCAGCTGGTGCCCCCGGCCGACCGGCTGATCGAGGCCGCGATCGCCGGCGTCGGACCGGCCCGCGAGGTGCCCCGCTCCGACGGCTGGGACACCCTCGGGGACGGCATCGCCTCCGACTACGTGGCCGCCGTCGTGGCCGCGCTGGAACCCGGCCGCGTGCCCGCTCCGGCCCGCGCGGGGCTGCGGATCGCCTTCACGGCGATGCACGGCGTGGGCGCGGAGACCACGCGCACGGTGTTCGCCGCGGCCGGGTTCGCCCCGCCGGCGAGCGTCGACGAGCAGGACGTGCCCGACCCGGCCTTTCCGACGGTCGCCTTCCCGAACCCGGAGGAGCCGGGCGCGGTCGACCTGCTCCAGGCCCTGGCGGCGCAAATCGGCGCCGCCGTGGCCATCGCCCTGGACCCCGACGCCGACCGCTGCTCGGTGGTCTGCGGCGGCCGGCAGCTCACCGGCGACGAGGTGGGCGCGCTGCTCGCGGACTGGCTGATCGGCCGCGGTGTGCGGGGCACGTACGCGTCGTCGCTGGTGAGCGGCTCACTGGTGCACGCCATCGCGGCGGCCCACGGGGTCCGGTCCGCCGAGACGCCGACCGGCTTCAAGTGGATCGTGCGCGCCGGCACCGCCGACGACCCGCTGGTCTTCGGCTACGAGGAGGCGCTGGGCTACGCCGTCGCGCCGGACGTGGTCAAGGACAAGGACGGCATCTCCGCCGCGCTCGCCGTCGCGCTGCTCGCCGCGGAGCTCGAGGCCTCGGGCCGCACGCTGCTGGACCGGCTCGACGAGCTGGCCGGCGAGCACGGGCTGTTCGTCACCGGGCAGCTCTCGGTGCGGGTCGAGGACCTCTCCCGCATCGGCGCGATGATGACCCGGGTGCGCGCCCGGCCCCCGGCCACCTTGCTCGGGCGGCCGGTCGCCTGCTCCGACCTGGCGCACGAGGACCCGCCGGTGGACGCCGTCCGGCTGCTCGGCGACGGCGTCCGGGTGATCGTCCGGCCCAGTGGCACCGAGCCCAAGCTCAAGGCGTACCTGGAGACGGTGGTGCCGGTGCACGACGACGCCGGCCTGATCGCCGCCCGCGGCCGAGGAGCCGACGAGCTGGACGAGCTGCGGGCGGAGATGTCCGCCGCCCTCGGGCTGTAGCCGTGGACGTCGGCGCCCTCGTCTTCGACGTCTTCGGCACGGTGGTCGACTGGCGCGGCGGTGTGGCGCGGGAGGTGCGCCGGCTGCTCGGCCCGTCCGTCGACGCGTCCGCCGTGGCCGACGACTGGCGCCGCCGCTACGTGCCGTCGATGCAGCAGGTCCGCTCCGGCGAGCTGCCCTGGACGCCGCTGGACGCGCTGCACCGGTCGTCGCTGGACGACGTGCTCGCCGACGCCGGCCTGTCCGGGGTGCCGGCCGAGGTCCGGGACGAGCTGACGCTCGCCTGGCACCGGCTGGACCCGTGGCCGGACGTCGTCCCGGGGCTCACCCGGCTGCGCCGGGAGCACGTGCTCGCCCCGCTGTCCAACGGCAACGTGGCGCTGATCGTGGACATGGCGCGCCGGGCCGGTCTGCCGTGGGACTGCCTCCTGGGCGCGGAGATCGTGCGGCACTACAAGCCCGACCGGGAGGTGTACGACTCCGCACCCCGGCTGCTGGCGCTGCCGCCGTCCCGGGTGCTGATGGTGGCCGCGCACGTCGAGGACCTGGCCGCTGCCCGCGCCCGCGGGCTGCGCACGGCGTACGTGCACCGGCCCGACGAGTCCGGCGGCCGGCGCGTGCCCCCGGCGACCGACCCGGACGCCGACCTGTCGGTGCGCTCGTTCGAGGAGCTGGCCGACCGGCTGGGCGCCTAGGGTCTGGCCGTGATCACCGGCTTCCACACGATCGTCTACTCCGAGGACCCGCCGGCCACGCGGCGCTTCTTCAGCGAGGTGCTGCGGTGGCCGTCGCTGGACGCCGGGGGTGGCTGGCTCATCTTCCGGACCCCGCCGAGCGAGCTGGGCGTGCACCCCAGCTCCGCGGACCCGGCCGAGGCCTGGGCCACCGTCCCGTACCACCAGGCGTCCCTGATGTGCGACGACATCGAGGCGACGATCGCCGACCTGAGCGCCCGCGGAGTCGACGTCCGGACCGAGGTGCAGGACCAGGGCTTCGGCCTGGTGACCTCGCTGCGCGTGCCGGGAGCCGGCTGGATGCTGCTCTACCAGCCCCGGCACGGGCTCGCGTACGAGCTCGAGGGGTGAGTCAGCGGACGGGCGCCAGCAGCGAGTCCAGGTCGACCTCCCCGTCGAGCAGCCCCTGGGCCTCGGCCAGGTCGGTGAACACCTCGAACGTCTCCTCGCTGACCTCGGTGTTCCACTCCGGCAGGCGGACCTGCGCGGCCAGCTCCGGCGTGATGTCGAGGTAGGTCGGCAGGACGGCCCGGACGGCGTCGGGGTTCTCCTGCGCGAAGGTCAGCGACTGCTCCATCGCGGTGGTGAAGCGCTCCACGACATCGGCGTTCTCGGTCGCGAACTGCGTGCTCGTGAAGTAGGTGGAGACCTCGATCTGCACGTCGGTGAAGTCGTTCAGCGGAGTGGTGAGGACCCTGATCCCCTGCTGCGCGGCCAGGGTGACGAACGGCTCGACCAGCCAGGCCGCGTCGACGTCTCCCGCCAGCACCGCCGCAGCCATGTTCGGGAACGGCAGCTCGACGAAGTTGATCGTGTCCGGGTCACCGCCGTCGGCGCGCACGGAGGCGCTGACGACGCTGTCCCCGATGGCGTTGATCGTGTTGGTGGCGACGGTCTTGCCCGCGAGGTCGGCGGGCCGGGTGATCGCCGGGTCGGCGGTGACGATGGTGAAGGGGTCCACCGCGGGGTCTCCGGTGCTGTCGACGGCGCTGCAGATCACCTGCAGCGGCAGGCCGCTCGAGGCGGCGACCACCAGGGAGAGGTTGTTGCCGAAGCCGATGTCGATGCTGCCGCTGGCGACGCCGGGCACGATCGCCGCACCGCCCTGCCCCGCACTCAGGTCGAGCTCGATCTGCTGCTCCTCGAAGAAGCCCTGCTCGATGCCGAGGTAGACGGGGGCGACGTCGATGATCGGGATGATGCCGAGCGCGACGGTCTGCGGCCCCTGCCCGCCGTCGCCGCCCTCCTCCCCGGAGCCGCTCTCCGAGCCGCTGGAGCAGCCCATCAGCAGCACCGGCAGGGCGAGCACCGCGGCGGCCGCCGACCGTCCGACTGTCCAGGCGTTGGTCACCTGCGAATGGTGACACGAGGCACCGGAGGGGGCGCGGGTTGCGGGTGTTCCTCGCCCGTTGCCGGTCCTGCACGGTCGGCAGACCGCGAGGAACGCCGGCAATGCGATCGGGTGGTTGTCCACAGGGCCGCGTGCCCGGTCCGGCGCGGCTCCGTAGTCTCCCGGCGGTCGGAGTGATCAACACGGGGGTGGACGACGTGGCACGGCGCGCGACGCTGCGACTGGTGGCGGGCATGACGATCGGTGTGGCCCTGCTCGGCGGGTGCGCGGAGGAGCAGCCGGCCAGCGACACGCTGCCGGCTGCGAGCGCGGAGGCCGAACCGTCGGACGCCGACCTCCCACCCCTCGGCCCCGCCGACTTCCCCGTACCGCCCAAGGCGCGCGAGAAGACACCCGAAGGCGCGGCGGAGTTCATGCGCTATTACATGGACTTGAACGCGTATGTCGCGGAGGGACCGCGCGATCCCAGTCCACTGCTGGAGCTCAGTCAGGAATGTGCGTATTGCCGAGCGTTGGCAGACTCTTACAGAAACGATCTGTCCGCGGGATACACCTACGCACCTCTGTCCTACGAGTATCAGGCAAATGGCCCCGGACTAGTCTCCGGTGATGCAGCTGAAGTTGGCTTTGTCTACAGCCAGGGCGCATTCCAGACGTACGACTCCAACGGTCAACTCGTCCCCGGCAGATCCGGACCTGCATCTGGCGCGCTCCAGTCTGGCGCACATCTCGCCTGGAACGAGCGCCTCGACACCTGGATCGTAACTAGCATGACAGTCGGCTGAGCGAATGAGCCGCTACACGCTTGCCGGCCTTTTGCTCGCGGTTGTCTTCCTACTCCAGGCGCCAGCTGTAGCGGATGATTGCCTCGGTGGGATCTGCAGCACTCCGCAGGTATCAACTGGACCGGGCACCCTCGAAGCCTCCTACGTCGCTGGCACGAACGGCACCTGGATTGCAAGCAACGCCGCACCCGTTGCGCATCCATACACCTATCGCCTGATCGACCCGTGCGTGTTCAACGACGCCACGACCGGCAGTTGCCAGGGGCAGGACTTCCGGGCCTGCCCGTCCGCGCCGGGCCGCGTGGCCGACTTCCTTCTCATCCAGCAGCGACGGCTGGTGCTGCCGGACGGGTCGACGATCGACGGATTCACTGTCCCGCCCGGTACCGCTCCCGGGACCCCGGTCGGGGACTGGCAGAGCGTCGCGCGCGAGTGCGTGGACATCACGGCGCTCAACCCGCCGCCGTCCCCCGGTGAGGTGTTCCGCTACTTCCAGACCCTCCCGCTGCCCCAGCTCCCCACCCAGCAGCAGCCGCCGGGCAACGCACTGGTCGGCCTGCCCGTCGTCTTCTACACCGACGGGCCGACCACCCAGACCTTCACCGTCGACATCCGCGGGTTCAGCGTCGACATCGTCGCCACGGCGAGCGGGTTCGCCTGGCACACCGGCGACGGCACCACGCTCACCAGCACCGACCCCGGCGCCCCGTACCCCGACCACACGGTCAGCCACGACTACCGCACCGGCACGTACAGCGCCTCGCTGACCACCACTTGGAGCGGCACCTTCAGCGTCGACGGCGGGGCCAGCGCCGACGTCCCCGGCACCACGACCACCGACGGCCCGCCGGTCACCTTCGCCGTCCTCCAGGCCGCACCGGTCCTGACCAACCCCTACGACTGAGCCACTCCCGCGGTGTCCTGCACCCTCTTGCGGCGCTGCACCACCGCAAGAGGGGGAACGAGACCGCGGGAGCGGGAGCCGGAGCGGGAGCGGGATCAGGAGCGGGAGTTGGAGCCGGAGCTCAGGCCGACACCGGCTCCCGGCAGCCCGACTCCAGCGCCCGCCGGGCCGTCGCCAGGACCGCGACCACCTCGCGGCCGAACCCGACGTCGCAGGGGTGGATGCCCCCGGCGACCGCCGCGGCCGAGAGCTCGTCGACCGCCACGGTCAGCGCCTCCACCGGGTGCTCGGTGTCGGGCAGCAGGACCACCCGGCCGGCGTCCCCGTGCACGTAGAACTCGATGCCGGTCGACATCGGCGCCACGGTGTGCGAGAGCGTCACCGTCGAGGAGACCCCCGCCTCGTGCTGCAGCACCAGGTGGACGGTGTCACCGGACCCGCCCCCGGCCTGCACCGTGACGACCGGGCCCAGCGCCGGCAGCAGCAGCGACAGCGCGTGCGGGCCGATGTCCCACAGCGCCCCGTGCCTGCGCCGCCAGGCCGAGTCGAAGGGGCTGCCGGCCAGGGCGCTCAGCCACGTGCCCGAGCCACCGGCGAGCAGGGTCCGCCCCGCCTGGGCCAGCCACGAGGAGGTGCCCGCCTGGAACCGGAAGGTGAAGAAGACCACCGACGCCACGCCCGCCGACCGCACCGCCGCCACGACCCGGTCGGCGTCGGACAGCGACAGCCCGATCGGCTTCTCCAGCAGCACGTGCTTGCCGGCCGAGGCGGCCTGCTCGACCAGCGGCACCTGCACGTCCGGCGGGACGGCGATGGCGACGGCGTCCACCTGGTCCAGCAGGGCCCCCAGGTCGTCGTACCCGGGGACGTCGAACTCCGCACCCAGGGCCTTGGCCTTGGCCAGGTCGCGGCCCCACACACCGGTGAGCGACGCCGACGGGTGCTCCGACAGCGCGGTCGCGTGGACGACGCGCGCCCAGTGACCGGTGCCCAGCACCCCGAAGCGCATCGTCACACCGCGCCGAACTGCCGGTCGCCGGCGTCGCCCAGGCCCGGGACGATGTAGGCCTTGTCGTTGAGCCCCTCGTCGACCGACGCGGTGAACACCCGCAGCGGCAGCCCGCTGGCCTCCAGCCGGGCGATCCCCTCGGGCGCGGCCAGCGCGCACAGCACCGTGATCGAGGTCGTGCCGCGCTCGGTGAGCAGACCGCAGCAGTGCACCAGGGAGCCGCCGGTGGCCAGCATCGGGTCGAGGACGAACACCTCCCGGTCGACGAGCGACTCGGGCAGCGAGGCCATGTACGCCTCGGGCTGGAAGGTCTCCTCGTTGCGGGCCAGCCCGACGAAGCCCATCTGCGACTCCGGGAGCATCCCGTGCGCGGTGTCGGCCATGCCCAGGCCCGCCCGCAGCACCGGCACGATCAGCGGCGGGGCGGCCAGCCGGTAGCCGGTGGTGCCGGTGACCGGCGTGGTGATCGGGTCCTCGGCGACGGCGAGGTCGCGGGTGGCCTCGTAGACCAGCATCTGGGTGAGCTCGCGCAGCGCCGCGCGGAACGCCGCGTTGTCGGTCCGCTCGTCCCGCATGCGGGTCAGACGGGCGCGGGCCAGCGGGTGGTCGACGACGGTGAGCTGCACGCGCGACACCGTAGCGGCCGTGCTGTCGGCGGCTCAGGGGAGAATGCCCCCATGACCCACGTGCTCGACCCCGACGCTCTGACGGCGAAGACCCCGCCGCGGCGCGAGCCCCTGGCGCCGTTCGGCGACGTGACCCGCTCGGACGCGGCCTTCCGGGCCTTCCTGCACGGCCTCCCCGGCGTCGACCAGGTCGGCGCCGAGGCGCGCGTCGGCGTGCTCGGCACCCGGTCGATCAAGACCACCGCGAAGGCGTGGGCGATCGACACCGCCATCTCGATGGTCGACCTCACCACCCTCGAGGGCGCCGACACCCCGGGCAAGGTCCGCAGCCTGGCCGCCAAGGCGCGCCGTCCCGACCCCACCGACGCCTCCTGCCCGCCGGTCGCCGCGGTCTGCGTCTACGGCGACCTCGCCGGCATCGCACGCGACGCCCTCGCCGGCACCGGCATCCACACCGCCGCCGTCGCCACCGCGTTCCCCAGCGGCCGGGCCAGCCGGGCGGTCAAGCTCGCCGACGTCGGGGACGCCGTGGCCAACGGCGCGGACGAGATCGACATGGTCATCGACCGCGGGGCCTTCCTCGCCGGCCGCTACCTCGACGTCTTCGACCAGATCGTCGCGGTGAAGGAGGCCTGCGGCGACGCCCACCTCAAGGTCATCCTCGAGACCGGCGAGCTGGTCACCCTCGACAACGTCCGCCGCGCCTCCTGGCTGGCCATGCTGGCCGGCGGCGACTTCATCAAGACCTCCACCGGCAAGGTCTCCCCCGCGGCCACCCTGCCGGTCTGCCTGGTGATGCTGGAGGCGGTTCGCGATTTCCGCGCCACCACCGGCCGGCAGATCGGCGTCAAGCCGGCCGGCGGCATCCGGACGACGAAGGACGCCGTCAAGCACCTGGTCCTCGTCAACGAGGTGGCCGGGCCCGACTGGCTCTCCCCCGACTGGTTCCGCTTCGGCGCCTCCACCCTGCTCAACGACCTGCTCCTGCAGCGGCAGAAGCTGCGCACCGGCCACTACTCCGGCCCCGACCACGTGACGGTGGACTGAGATGAGCACCCCCTTCGTGTACGCCCCCGCGCCCGAGTCGCGGTCCATCGTCGACATCGCGCCGTCCTACGGCCTGTTCGTCGACGGCGAGTTCGTCGACGGCGGCGGCGAGTCCTTCAAGACGGTCAACCCGGCCACCGAGGAGGTCCTCTGCGAGGTCGCCGCCGGCACCGACGCCGACGTCGACCGCGCCGTCCGCGCCGCCCGCCGGGCGTTCACCCGCGTCTGGGGGCCGATGCGGCCGGCCGACCGCGGCAAGTACCTGTTCCGCATCGCCCGGCTGCTGCAGGAGCGGGCGCGGGAGTTCGCCGTCCTGGAGTCGCTGGACAACGGCAAGCCGATCCGGGAGTCCCGCGACGTCGACGTCCCCCTGGCCGCGGCGCACTTCTTCTACCACGCCGGCTGGGCCGACAAGCTGGACTGGGCGGGGCTCGGCCCGGGCCCGCGGCCGCTCGGTGTGGCGGGCCAGGTCATCCCGTGGAACTTCCCGCTGCTCATGCTGGCGTGGAAGGTCGCCCCGGCGCTGGCCACCGGCAACACCGTCGTCCTCAAGCCGGCCGAGACCACCCCGCTGACCGCCCTGCTGTTCGCCGAGGTCTGCCGGCAGGCCGACCTGCCGCCGGGCGTGGTCAACATCGTCACCGGCGCCGGGGACACCGGCCGGGCCGTGGTCGAGCACGACGACGTCGACAAGGTGGCCTTCACCGGCTCCACGGAGGTGGGCCGGGCCATCGCCCGCGCGGTCGCCGGCACCCGCAAGTCGCTGACCCTCGAGCTCGGCGGCAAGGCGGCCAACATCGTCTTCGACGACGCCCCGATCGACCAGGCCGTCGAGGGCATCGTGCAGGGCATCTTCTTCAACCAGGGCCACGTCTGCTGCGCCGGCAGCCGGCTGCTGGTGCAGGAGTCGGTCCACGACGAGGTGATCGCGTCGTTGCAGCGCCGGATCGGCACGCTGCGCGTCGGCGACCCGCTGGACAAGAACACCGACATCGGCGCGATCAACTCCGCCGAGCAGCTGGCCCGCATCCGCGAGCTGTCCGACATCGGCGAGGCCGAGGGGGCGCAGCGCTGGCAGCCGGCCTGCGATCTGCCCGACCGCGGCTTCTGGTTCCCGCCGACGGTGTTCATCCACGTCTCCCCCGCCCACCGCATCGCCCGCGACGAGGTCTTCGGGCCGGTGCTCAGCGTCCTCACCTTCCGGACGCCGGACGAGGCGGTCGCCAAGGCCAACAACTCGACCTACGGCCTCTCGGCCGGCATCTGGACGGAGAAGGGCTCGCGGATCCTCAAGATCGCCAACCAGCTCCGCGCCGGCGTCGTGTGGGCCAACACGTTCAACAAGTTCGACCCGACGTCGCCCTTCGGCGGCTACAAGCAGTCCGGGTACGGCCGCGAGGGCGGCCGGCACGGGCTGACCGGATACCTGAAGGGCGCGACCCACTCATGAGTGACCGGCTGGCCGTTCGCAAGACCTACAAGCTCTTCGTCAACGGCGCGTTCCCGCGGTCGGAGTCCGGGCGCACCTACGAGGTCACCGACACCAAGGGGCACTTCCTCGCCAACGCGGCGTGGGCCTCCCGCAAGGACGCCCGGGACGCCGTCGTGGCCGCCCGTGCCGCCTTCGGCACGTGGTCGGGGACGACGGCCTACAACCGCGGCCAGGTGCTCTACCGGGTGGCCGAGGTGCTGGAGGGCCGGCACGTCCAGTTCTGCGAGGAGGTGTCCGCCGGCGAGGGGATCTCGAACTCCCGGGCCCGCGCCGCGGTGGACGCGGCCATCGACCGCTGGGTCTGGTACGCCGGCTGGACCGACAAGCTCGCCGCCGTCCTGGGCGGGGCCAACCCGGTCGCCGGGCCGTACTTCGACTTCTCGATGCCCGAGCCGACCGGCGTCGTCGCCGTCCTCGCCCCCCAGCAGTCCTCGCTCCTCGGGCTGGTCAGCGTCCTCGCCCCGGTGCTCGCCGGCGGCAACACCGCGGTCGTCGTCACGTCCCGGGAGCGGCCGCTGCCGGCGGTCACCCTCGGGGAGGTGCTGGCGACCAGCGACGTCCCGGCCGGTGTGGTCAACCTGCTCACCGGCGACGCCGGCGAGATCGGGCCCTGGCTGGCCGAGCACGACGACGTGGACGCCGTCGACCTCACCGGCGCCCCGGCGGGCCGCGCGATGGAGCTCGAGCGCCTGGCGGCCGGCAGCATCAAGCGGGTGCTGCGCCCGCCGGTCGAGGAGCCGGACTGGACGGCCGACCCCGGACTGTCGCGGCTGACGCCGTTCCTGGAGACCAAGACGGTCTGGCACCCCATGGGCGTGTGACAACCCGGAGGTGCGCCGCCGGGAGGACCGGGCAGGATGGCCCCGTGGCAAGGCCCAGCATCGTCCCCATCGCGCTCACCGTCGACGACCGAACCGGATACACCCTGTGGGCTCCACCGTGGGAGGAGGACGGGGAGGAGTGGCAGGCCTTCCTCGGCGCCTCCGAGGGCGACCGGGCGAGCGTCCACCTCTTCCCGACCCCGGCGGCCCTCGCCGCGTTCTGTCGCACCCGCACCGACCACGACCTCGCCGACCACCCGGTCTGGCCGGTCGTCGTCGGCCTGGGCGCCGCTGACCTGACGCCGGACGACGACCACCGCTACGACCTCGACGGCGTCTACGACATCGCCGCGGAGAACCCCGACCGCTGGGCGGTGGAGGAGCTCGCCGCGACGGTGGACATCGTCACCCGGCTGGCCGAGTGCCTGGACACCGGCGACGACGAGCTGGACGACGACCTGGACGACGACGAGCTCACCGACGAGGACGACGACCGCACCGTCGACGCCGACGTCGACCTCGACCGCCGTCCGGGCACCGACGTCGAGCGGGGCGGGGAGTTCGGCGCGCTGGCCGACCTGGTGGCCCGCCCCGAGATCGGCTCGCTGGGCCTCGGCGTCGACGCCTTCGTGGGCCGGGCCGGCGAGGACGCCTGGGGCGGCGTCGGCTCCGCCCTCGACGACCTGTGGGAGGACGTCCTGCAGGAGCTCGGCACCCACCTGGACTGGACCGGCGGCGGCACGGTCACCCTCGCCGACTACCCGTCGGCGGAGGAGGCGGACGAGGCCGCCGAGGACGAGGACCTCGAGGACGACGCCGAGACGCAGGAGCCGGCCGTGGCGGCGTCCCCGCCGACGCCGGTGAGCGCGATCGCCCGGCCCGGCCGGATCAGCGCGCCCCCGTCGGAGGTCGCCAAGGCCGCCGAGTTCTGGGAGGCGGTGGGGATCCTGCCGGTGGAGGTCGTCGTCCCCGAGGGCTCCGGGGTGACGCTGCGCTGCTACGTGGAGGACGAGGCGCGCTTCCTCGGCCGGGACGGCGAGGTCTTCGTCTTCCCCTCCCCCGCGCAGCTCACCCGGTTCTGCGCCGGCGACGAGGAGCACGACCTCGCCGAGATCGCCTCGTGGCCGGAGGTGGCCGACACCGACACCCCGCCGCTGCCGGCCGAGCAGGACCGCTACGACCTGACCGAGCTCACCGAGGTGATGGCGGAGGTCGCTGACGGCGCCGCCGGCCTGGTCCCGCACCGCGCGCTCGCCCAGCCGGTGGAGGGCGTCCGCGACATCGCCGAGTACGCGGGGCTCGACCGCGTCGAGGAGCTGCTGCGCCCGAGCGAACCGCTGGGCCGGACGGTGGCCCGCGCCGAGCGGGAGCCCGACGCCCCGCTGCGGGCCGAGGACGCCGCCGCGCTCCGGTCGGTCTGGGACGAGGTCGTCACCCAGGTCAGCGGGGCCCTCGTCTTCCGCGACTGAGGCACGCCCCCTCGAGGCATAGGAAGCTCTTCCCACGTCTTGCGGCCCCCGACGTGGGAAGAGCTTCCTATGCCTCTCCCACCGGACGGCAGCGGCCGGCCCCGGGGAACCGGGACCGGCCGCTGCCGGGTGGATCAGGTGCTCAGTCGGAGAACTGCGTCGACCGGCCGGGGCGGGCGCCCTGGGCGCGGTGGACGCTGGGACGACGGTCCCCGCCCCCGCGGCGCTCGCCGCCGCCCGACCGCTCGAAGTGAGTGCGCTCGCCCGTGGGGCGGTCGCCGTCCCGGCGCGGCCGGTCGCCGTAGGGACGACGCGGACGGTCGCCCTCGCGGCGCGGACGCCGGGCACCGGCGCCCGCCGGTCGGCGGGACTCGCGCACCGGGCGCTCGATCGGCTCGACGTGCACGCCGCTGGCGACCAGGTCGGCGATCGGGGCGTCGCCCGGACGGATCCGGTCGACCAGCGGGTCCACCTTGGCCGAGCGGAACCGGCGCTTGGCCTGGCCCACCTGGTCGGGCAGCAGCAGGGAGACGACCACACCGCCGGCACCGGCGCGGGCGGTGCGGCCCGAACGGTGCAGGTAGGTCTTGGCGTCCGTCGGCGGGTCGTAGTGCAGGACCAGCGACACGTCGTCGACGTGGATGCCGCGAGCGGCGACGTCGGTGGCGACCAGGACCGGCGAGCGGGCGTCCATGAACGCCTCCAGCGCACGCTTGCGGGCCGACTGCGGCAGCCCGCCGTGGATGGCCTCGGCCTTGATGCCCGCGGACTGCAGGTTCTCGGCGAGCCGGTCCACACCCAGCTGGGTGCGGGCGAAGACGATCGTCCGGCCGGGGCGACCGGCCAGTTCCGTGGCCACCTGCAGCTTGTCGCGGAAGGCGAGGCTGAACGCCAGGTGCTCGGCCGGCGGGGCCTCGCCGCCGGGGCGGACGACTTCGTGCCGGGCCGGGTCCTTGAGGTAGCGGCGGACCAGCGAGTCGACCTCGCCGTCGAGCGTGGCCGAGAACAGCAGCCGCTGCGCGTCGGAGACCGTCTGGTCGAGCAGCTCCTTGACGACCGGGAGGAAGCCCAGGTCGGCCATGAAGTCGGCCTCGTCCAGCACGGTGACGACGACCTCGGCGAGGGTGGCCTCGCCCTGGCTGATCAGGTCCTGCAGCCGGCCCGGCGTGGCGATGATGACATCGACACCGCGGCGCAGCTGCTGGATCTGGCGGTACATCGGCGCACCGCCGTAGACGGTGGCCAGCTGGACACCGATGGCCTGGCCGAGCGGGGCCAGGGCGTCGTGCACCTGCTGGGCCAGCTCGCGGGTGGGGACGAGCACCAGGCCACGCGGGGCGCGCCGGCCCTGCTTGGCCTCGGCACCGATCCGGGCGAGCAACGGCAAGCCGAAGGCCAGCGTCTTGCCCGAGCCGGTGGCGGCCTTGCCGAGCACGTCGCGCCCGGCGAGGGCGTCCGGCAGGGCCGAGGTCTGGATCGCGAAGGGGTGCCGGATGCCGCGCCGCTCGAGGGCGGTCACCAGCTGCTGGGGCAGACCCAGCTGGGCGAAGGTCGGGCCGGTGGGCGCCTCGACCTCGGGGGTGTGCTCAGGGGTGGTCGGGACGTCGACAGCGTCGAACGTGGTCATACGGGTGTGGGACTCCGATGCTTCTCGGGCGCGTCCCGTGGTCATGCGTGAACGCCGTCGACCGGCGTCCTCACTGGCGATCGCTCACGTCAGCTGTGACGCCCGGATCTGCACGGATGCGCTCATACCCGGACGGACCGTCCGGGAGGATGACCGGCGGTGTGCCGGTACACCCAGGTTAGCAGCGCGGGCCGACCCGCGATTCCCGAGCGCAGGGTGGTCCCCGCCACCCTCAGCCGCGCAGGGCGGCGAACCCCGGCCGGACGACGTCGGCGAGCAGCCGGGCGCGCTCGGTCTCCTCGACGAACGCGGCCGCCAGAGCCCGCTCGGTGACCGTCTGGACGTCGTCCCAGCCCCAGCCGCAGGTGGCGACGACGTCGGCCAGCTCGCTGGTCACCGAGACGCCGCTCATCAGCCGGTTGTCGGTGTTGACGGTGACCGCGAAGCCCAGCCGGTGCAGCCGGTCCACCGGGTGCTCGGCCAGGGAGGGGTAGGCGCCGGTCTGCACGTTGGACGACGGGGCGACCTCCAGCGGCACCTGCTCCTCGAGCACCCGCTTCGCCACCGATCCGAGCGACCCGTCGGCGGCCACCTCGTCGGCGATCCGCACGCCGTGGCCCAGCCGCTCGGCCCCGGCGGCGTCCAGGGCGGCGACGATGCTGTCGATCCCGGCGGCCTCACCCGCGTGGATGGTGCGGTGCGCGCCGGCCCGGTCGAGCAGCGCGATCGCCGACGGGTGCCGGTCGGGCGGGAAGCCGATCTCCGGGCCGGCGAGGTCGAAGCCGACCACCCCGGCGTCCCGGTAGCGGACGACCAGCCCGGCGACCTCGTCCCACCGGTCGGCCTGGCGCATGGCGCAGAGCAGGGTGCCGACGGTGATCGGGGTGGCGGCGTCCCGGCTGCCCGCCGCGAAACCGTCGAGCATCGCCTCGACCGCTTCCGCGATCGGCATGGCCGTGAGCAGCTCGGGGGCCATGCGGACCTCGGCGTACACGACGCCGTCGGCGGCCAGGTCGAGGGCGCACTCGCGGGCCACCCGATGGACCGCCTCCGGCCGCTGCATCACCGCGACGGTGTGCGCGAAGGTCTCCAGGTAGCGGACCAGAGAGCCGGAGTGCGCAGCGCCGTGGAACCACCGGGCGAGCGCGTCGGCGTCGTCCGCCGGCAAATCCCGGTACCCGTGCTCGTCGGCGAGCTCGAGCACCGTCTGCGGCCGCAGCCCGCCGTCCAGGTGGTCGTGCAGGAGGACCTTGGGAGCGCGGCGGAGCGAGGCGGCGTCGAGCGGTGCGGGCACGGCGCAACGCTACCCAGCCGTCACCCTGGGTCCCGGAACCACCGGCGGTTTCCGCGGAGGACGACGGGACTCCTCCGGCGGTTTCCGCGGAGGACGACGGGACTCCTCCGGCGGTCCCCGCGGAGGACGACGGGAGGGGCTCAGCCGGTTCCGCGGTCCTGCCAGCGGAAGGTGAGCACGCACAGCACCAGGCCGGCGACGCACCACACGGCCAGCACCAGCGCGACCCGGCCCAGCTCCCAGCTGCCGGCCGGCTCCTGCGCGGCCAGGGCGTCGGGCAGGAACACCGACCGCAGGCCCTGCGCCATCCACTTCAGCGGGAACAGCGCCGCGATCGTCTGCATCCACGTCGGCACCTGGCTGAACTGGAAGAAGACGCCGGAGATGAACTGCAGCACCAGCGCGATCGGGGTGACCATCGCCGACGCCGACCGGCCGGTCTTGGCCAGGCTGGAGACGGCGATGCCGAGCAGCGTGCACGCCGCCGAACCCAGCGTCGCGACCCAGACGAACGTGAACCAGTCGCTCCCCGAGGGCAGCGGCACGCCGTAGGCGACCGCCCCGACGGTCAGCAGGATCGCGAGGATGAGCACCGTGACGGCGAGGACCTGGACGACCTTGCCGACGAAGTAGGCGCTCTTGGGCATCGGGGTGCCCCACAGGTGCTTGAGCGTCCCGTCGGAGCGCTCGGTGGCGATGCTGATCGCCATGTTCTGCAGGCTGGCGCCGAGGATGCCCGCAGCGATGATCCCGGCCATGAAGTACTGGGTGAAGGTGACGCCGTTGCCGATGTCGTAGTCGAGGACGGCGCCGAAGACCACCAGCAGGATCACCGGGAACAGCAGCGTGAAGACCACCGACTCGCGCTGCCGGAAGAACTCCTTGAGCTCCACCGACGAGCGCGAGCGGTACACGCTCGACAGCGACGGCAGGGCCGTCGTCTCCTGGACGGCGGTCACGCCGGCTCCCCGATCATCCGCAGGTACACGTCCTCGAGCGTCGGGCGGGCGACCGCCAGGTCGGGCACCTCGCCGGGGAACCGGGTGGCCAGCTCGCGCACGAACGCCGTCGGCGTCGCGGTCGCCTCGGTGCGGCGGACGCCGCCCTCGGTCCAGGTGACGACGGCCGGCGCGGTCTCCCGGTCGCCGAGCCGGGAGGGGACGGCGACCTCGACCAGCCGGCCGCGGGCGATGACGCCGACCCGGTCGGCCAGCGCCTCGGCCTCGTCGAGGTAGTGGGTGGTGAGCAGCATGGTCGTGCCGAGGTCGCGCAGCGAGCGGATCAGCGACCAGAACTGCCGCCGGGCCTCGGGGTCGAAGCCGGTGGTCGGCTCGTCGAGGAACAGCAGGGTCGGCCGGCCGACGATGCCCAGCGCGACGTCCAGCCGCCGCCGCTGACCGCCCGACAGCGACCGGCCGCGCGCGCCGGCCTTCTCGGTGAGCCCGACCAGCTCGAGCACCTCGTCGGGGTCGCGCGGGTCGGGGTAGTAGGACGCCTCCGCGCGGAGCAGCTCGCGGCAGGTGAGCTGGCTGTCGCCGGCCCCGGACTGCAGGACGATCCCCAGCTGCGCCTTCCACCGCCGCGTCGCCTGGGCGGGGTCGGTGCCGAGGACGCGGACGTCGCCGCCGTCGCGGCCCCGGAAGCCCTCGCAGATCTCGACCGTCGTCGTCTTGCCGGCGCCGTTCGGACCGAGCAGCGCGAAGATCTCGCCGCGGTGGATGTCGAGGTCCAGGCCGTCGACGGCGGCGGACTCGCCGTAACGCTTCACCAGACCGCGGACGGAGATCGCCGCCTCGGGATCCAGCGGCTCCCTCTCGGGGCCCGCCGCGAGCTCGCGAGTGGTGGGGAGGAGGGAGTCCTTCTGCACGACAAGACAGTGTCCCCCATGGCCCTGAGGCTCGGTCCTCACGCCGTGATGCGGTCGAGCAGCAGCGGCAACGGCTCGTCGTCGGTGTCGACGCCGACCGCCCCCTCGAGCGCCTCGAGCGCCCGCTCGATCCGCGCGGGGTCGTCGGTGTGCAGCTCGAGCAGCGGCTGCCCCTCGGTGACCGTCTCCCCCACGCCGGCGGTCCAGGTGACGCCGGCGGCGGCCGACACCGGGTCCTCCTTGCGGGCCCGCCCGGCTCCCAGCCGCCAGGCGGCCACCCCGAGGGCGTAGGCGTCCAGCCGGGTGAGCGTGCCGGTCGCCGGCGCCGTCACCACGTGCTTCTCGGCGGGTTGCGGCAGCGGCGCGTCCGGGTCGCCACCCTGGGCCGCGATCATCCGCCGCCACACGTCCATCGCCCGGCCGTCGGCGAGGGCGCCGGCGGGGTCGACCTCGGACCGCCCGGCGCCGGCCAGCATCTCCCGGGCCAGCGCGAGGGTCAGCTCGACGACGTCGGCCGGCCCGCCGCCCGCGAGCACCTCCACCGACTCGGCCACCTCGACGGCGTTGCCCGCGGCGCGGCCCAGCGGCCGGTCCATCGCGGTCACCAGGGCGACGGTGCGCACCCCGGCCGCCTCCCCGAGGCCGACCATCCTGCGAGCCAGCTCGCGGGAGGCGTCGGGGTCCTTCATGAACGCGCCCGAGCCGGTCTTGACGTCGAGGACCAGCGCGTCGGCGCCCTCGGCGATCTTCTTGCTCATGATCGAGCTGGCGATCAGCGGGATCGACTCCACGGTGCCGGTGACGTCGCGCAGTGCGTAGAGCTTCTTGTCCGCCGGGGCCAGGTCGTTGCCGGCCGCGCAGATCACCGCGCCCACGTCGCGCAGCTGCGCCAGGTAGGCCTCCTCGTGGACGTCGGCCCGCCAGCCGGGGACCGCCTCCAGCTTGTCCAGCGTGCCGCCGGTGTGGCCCAGCCCCCGCCCCGACAGCTGCGGCACGGCCACCCCGCAGGCGGCCACCAGCGGCGCCAGCGGCAGGGTGATCTTGTCGCCGACCCCGCCGGTGGAGTGCTTGTCGGCGGTCGGCCGGCCCAGCGCGGAGAGGTCCTTGCGCTCGCCGGAGTCGATCATCGACTGCGTCCACACGGCCAGCTCGTCGGGCGACATGCCGCGGAAGAACACCGCCATCAGCAGCGCGCTCATCTGCTCGTCGGGCACCTCGCCGCGGGTGTACGCGTCGATCACCCAGCGGATCTGCTCGGCGGTCAGCCGGACGCCGTCCCGCTTGGCGCGGATGACGTCGATGGCGTCGAACGCGGCCATCAGCCCTGTCCCCGCTCCGCCGCCGCCACGAGGTCGTCCGGACCGAACGCGTCGGGCAGCACCGCGCTCATCGGCACGATGCCGAGCGACACGGTCTCGATGAGCATGCCGGCGCCGCCGTGCTCCCACAGCAGCTGCCGGCAGCGGCCGCACGGCATCAGCGGCTGCCCGTCGCCGCCCACGCAGGCGACCGCGACCAGCCGGCCGCCACCGGAGCGGACGAGGTCACTGACCATGCCGCACTCGGCGCACAGGCCCACCCCGTAGGAGGCGTTCTCCACGTTGCAGCCGGTGACCACGCGACCGTCGTCCACCAGCCCGGCCACGCCGACGGGGAACTTCGAGTACGGCGCGTAAGCGTGCGTCATCGCCTCCCGCGCCGCCGTCCGGAGGACGTCCCAGTCGACCTGCATCAGTGTTCTCCTCGTCGATAGACCAGGCCGTCGGCCTTGGGCATCCGCAGGCGTTGGGACGCCAGCGACAGCACGAGCAGCGTGGTCAGGTGCGGGGTGAAGAAGACGATGCCCGCGGGCAGCCGCTCGATGGTGAGGAAGCCGACCAGAGCCGCGGCCGCGAAGGCCCCGGCGAGCACCGCCTGCACGAGCTTGCGCTGCACCCCCTGGTACACCGCCACCGCCGCCAGGAGCACGGCCACGAGCAGCAGCAGCGCCACCACGGCGGTCCGGCTGCGCAGTTGTAGCGCGTCGGCGAAGCCGAACAGCCCCGCACCGGCGGCGAGACCGCCGGGCCGCCAGTTGCCGAAGATCAGCGCGGCCAGGCCGATGAACCCGCGGCCGCCGGTCTGGCCCTCGCGGTAGATGTTGGCGATGAACACGAGGGACACCCCGCCCAGCCCGGCCAGCGCCCCGGAGATGACCACGGCGGTGTACTTCAGCCGGTACACGGGCACGCCGAGCGAGTCCGCCGCCGCGGGGTTCTCCCCGCAGGAGCGCAACCGCAGGCCGAACGCCGTCCGCCAGAGGACGAGGTAGGACACCGGGATCAGCAGGACGGCGACCAGGGTGAGCACACCCACGTCGCTGGTCAGCCCGCGCAGCACGCCGGCGAGGTCGCTGATCAGGAACCAGTGCCGCTGCTCGAGCGAGCCCAGCAGGTCCGGCCCGGAGGACAGCACCGGGAGCGAGAAGTCCGGCGGCTGGCTGGCCAGCGGGGGTGACTGGGCGGCGCCGCCGCCGGCGGGGTTGTCGATGTAGTTCAGCTCGGAGAGGAAGCGCACGATGCCGGCGGCGAGGAGGTTGATCGCCACGCCGGACACCACGTGGTCGACGCCGAAGGTGACCGTGGCGATCGCGTGCAGCAGGCCGCCCACCGCGCCGAGGACCACCCCGCCGACCACGGCCGCGCCCCACCCCCACTGGTAGCCGGCCCAGCCGGCGCCCCACGTGCCGAGGATCATCATGCCGTCGAGGCCGATGTTGACCACGCCGGCCCGCTCGGAGAACAGGCCGCCGAGCGCGGCGAGCGCGATGGGGACGGCGAGCAGCAGCGCGGCCGCCATCGTGGACGACGACGTGAGCTCCTGCTCCCCCGAGACCACGCGCACCACGGAGACCAGCACGAGCACGCCGAGGACGAGCCACAGCACCCGCCGGGAGCGGCCACCGCCGGTGAGCAGGTCGGTGAGCGGCCCGCGGCTGGGCCGGGCAGGCGGACTCTGCACGGTGCTCATGCCTGCGCTCCCTGCTGTTCACCGGGCACGGGGGTGTAGGCGCGGCGGCCGCCGTCGGGACCGTCCCCCGGGGGCGAGCCGCCGCCTCCGCTGCCCCCGGAGTCGGGCGGTGGGGCCGCGGCGGACGACCCGGCCCGCTCCGCCGAGCGCAGCGCCAGCCGGCGGGCGATCTCGTTGGCGATGACGACGGCGAGCACGATGGTGCCCTGGATGATCGTGACCACCGACGACGGGATGTCGGCGAACTGCAGCGGCAGGGCCGCCCGGTCGAGGAAGGCGAACAGCAGCGCCGCCACCGCGATGCCCAGCGGGCTGTTGCGGCCCAGGAGCGCCACCGCGATGCCGAGGAAGCCGAGCCCGGCGGTGAACTCCGTGCCGAACTCGTGGACGTCCCCGAGCAGCTCCGGCATGCCGATCAGGCCGGCGATCCCGCCGGACAGCAGCATCGTCTTGATCACCATGCCGCGGGCGTCCACGCCGCTGGCCCGCGCGGCCGACGGCGAGAGCCCCGTCGCCCGCAGGTCGAATCCGAAGCGGGTGCGCCTGAGCAGCACCGCGACCGCGACGCCGATGACGATGGCGACCAGCAGGAAGCCGTAGAGCTCCGAGCGCGGCTCGGCCAGGCCCAGCCCGGTGAGGACGCCGTTGAGCCCGGGGAACCAGCCGGACTCGGGGATGGTCTTGGTCGTCACGATCGACTGGCCCTCGGCGCTGCCCCGCAGCGGCCCGGTGAGCAGGAACGAGGCGATGCCCAGCGCGACGAAGTTGAGCATGATCGAACTGATCACCTCGCTCACGCCACGGGTGACCTTGAGGACGCCGACGATGCCGGCCCACACCGCCGCGACGACCACGGCCACGACCACGATCAGCAGCACGTGGAGCGGTGCCGGCAGCGTGACGGCGGCGCCGACGGCCGCGGCGAGGATCGTCGCCAGCCGGTACTGGCCCTCGACGCCGATGTTGAACAGGCCCATCCGGAACGCGACGGCCACCGCGAGGCCGGCCAGGAACAGCGGGACCGCCCGGTTGAGGATCACCACGATCGACTGGGTCTGCTGCGACGGGGTGTCGCCCAGATCGGTCATGACCCGCAGCGCCGCGATGGGGTCCTTGCCGATCAGGGCGATGACGATCGCCGTGACGATGAGCGCGACGACGATGGCCATCGCCGGCCCGAGCAGGGCCAGGCCGACCCGGCGGAGACGGTTCACGCGGCACCTGCCGTCGTCCGGGCACCGGTCATGTACCCGCCCAGTTCCTCGGGGGTGACGCGGGAGGGGTCGACGGTGGCGACGAGCGAGCCGCGCAGCATGACGTGCAGCGTGTCGGACAGGCCGATCAGCTCGTCGAGGTCGGCGGACACGAGC
This sequence comes from Geodermatophilus sp. CPCC 205506, assembly GCF_051383635.1. NCBI lineage: Bacteria > Bacillati > Actinomycetota > Actinomycetes > Geodermatophilales > Geodermatophilaceae > Geodermatophilus > Geodermatophilus sp. CPCC 205506. The sequence continues at coordinate 36,757 of NZ_JALPKP010000037.1, forward strand.
ACGATCCCCATCCCCTCGGCGCGGGCGTCCTTGAGCAGCTCCCAGATCACCGCCTGCGCGCCCACGTCGACGCCCCGGGTCGGGTGCGCGGCGATGAGCAGCCGGGGAGCGGCGCTCATCTCGCGCCCGACGATCAGCTTCTGCTGGTTGCCACCCGACAGCGCGACGGCCAGGGTGTCCGGGCCCGGCGCGCGGACGTCGTACTCCTGCATGATCCGTTCGGTGTCGGCACGCGCGGCCCGGCGGTCGAGGAACCAGCCTCTCACCGCCGGCGGCCGCGTCTGGTGCCCGAGGATGCGGTTCTCCCACAGCGGGGCGTCCAGCAGCATCCCCTGCCGGTGCCGGTCCTCGGGGATGAAGCCGATGCCGGCCTCGCGCCGGGCGCGGGTCGACCAGCCGGTGACGTCCTCGGCGCCCAGGGTGATCGTGCCGCCCGCGAGCGGGCGCAGGCCCATGATCGCGTCGACCAGCTCGGCCTGGCCGTTGCCCTCGACGCCGGCGATGCCGACGACCTCGCCCTCGCGCACGGTCAGGTCCACGTCGTGGACGAGCGGCCGGCGCCCGGGCTCGCCCACGGTCACGTGCCCCAGCTGCAGCACCGGCGTGTCCCGCACGGTGGATGTCCTCGTCTCCGGCGTCGGCAGCTCCGCGCCGACCATCATCTCGGCCAGTTCCCGCGTGGACGTCGTCCTCGGGTCGGCGGTGCCGACGGTGGTGCCCCGGCGGATGACGGTGATGGAGTCGGCGACGCGGCGGACCTCGTCCAGCTTGTGCGAGATGAAGATGACCGTCAGGCCCTCCCGCTTGAGCTCGGCGAGGTTGCCGAACAGCTCGTCGACCTCCTGGGGCACGAGGACGGCGGTCGGCTCGTCGAGGATCAGCGTCGTCGCCCCCCGGTACAGGACCTTCGCGATCTCGACCCGCTGCCGGTCGCCCACCCCCAGGTCCTCCACGTGCTCGTCGGGATCGAGGTCGAGGGCGTAGCGGTCGGAGATGTCGGTGATGCGGCGCCGGGCCTCGGCGCGGTCCAGGCCCAGGCCGCGGGTGGGCTCGCTGCCCAGGACGACGTTCTCGAGGACGGTGAAGTAGTCGGCCAGCATGAAGTGCTGGTGGACCATGCCGATGCCCGCGGCGATCGCGTCGGCCGGGCTGCGGAAGTGCACCTGGCGCCCGTGCAGGAAGATCTGCCCCTCGTCCGGCCGGTGCATCCCGTACAGGGTCTTCATCAGCGTCGACTTGCCGGCGCCGTTCTCCCCGACGATGGCGTGCACCTCGCCGCGGCGGACCCGCAGCTCGATGTCCTTGTTCGCCACCACGCCGGGGAAGCGCTTGGTGATGCCGTGGAGCTCGACCGCGTACGGGGCGGCGTCGCCGTCCGCACCGCCGGCCGCCGCCTCCCCTGACGGGACGCCTGCTGTGGCCATGGTGGGCCCTCCCTCGTTGCGCCCTCCGGGTGTGCGGGCGCGTCCAACTCTGCTGCATGGGGCGCGCGGGATCGACCGCTCCCCTCGTCCGGCCGGGGTCCCCCCGGCCGCCGCATGATCGCTCACCGGGAGGGCAGGGGCCCGGCGCTCACGACGGCGGGCCCGGGGGCGGAAGTGCTCCCCCGGGCCCGCTGTCGTCGTGCGTCCGCTCAGCCGGCCGGCGTCACGGGGTCGTGGGGACCTCGATCGTGCCGTCGATGATCTGCTGGCGGTAGGTGTCCAGGTCGCCCTGGATGTCGTCGATGAAGCCACCGGTCGTGGCCAGCCCGACGCCCTCGCTCTCGAGGTCGTAGAGGATGTCGGCGCCGCCCTCCACGTTCCCGTCGACGAAGGAGCCGACGAAGGCGGTCACCGCGTTGTCGACCCGCTTGAGCATCGAGGTCATGATCACGGCCTGGAGGGCCGGGTCGTCGACCGTCTGGTACTGGTCGGAGTCGACGCCGATCGCCCGGGCACCCGCGGCGGCCGCCGCCTGGAAGACGCCGGTGCCGGAGCCGCCGGCCACCTGGAAGACGATGTCCGCCCCGCCGGCGTACATGCCCGAGGCCAGGATCTGCGCGCGCGCCGGGTCGTTGAACCCGGAGAAGTCACCGGCCGGCGAGATGTACTGCACGTCGATGCCGATGTTCGGGTTCACCGTCTGGGCCCCGGCCTGGTAGCCGGCCTGGAAGGTCTGGATCAGGGGGACGTCGACACCACCGACGAACCCGATGCGGCCGGTCTCGCTCTTCAGCGCGGCGGCGGCGCCGGCGAGGAAGGACCCCTGCTCCGCGGCGAAGATCAGGCCGGTGACGTTGTCACCCTTGCTGGTGCCGTCGGGCAGCTCGTGCGAGCCGTCGACCTGCGCGAAGGTCGTGTCCGGGAACTCGGCCGCGACGTCGGCGATGATCTGGTCGTAGGCGAAGCCGACCGCGATGACCGGGTTGTAGCCCTGCTCGGCGAGCTGGGCGAGGAGCTCGGCACGGTCCGAGCCGTCCTCGTTCGGGGTGACCTCGCGGTACTCCCCGCCGAACTCGGCGATCGCGGCCTCGGCGCCGGCGAAGGCGGAGTCGTTGAACGAGCGGTCGCCACGACCGATGGCGTCGTAGGCCAGGCCGATCCGCAGTTCGGTGCTCTCGGCACCGCCACCGCCGCCGCCACCGCTCTCCGGCTCGTCGCTGGCGCAGGCCGCCAGGGCCATGCTGCCGGCCAGCAGCATCGCCGCGGCCTTCATCCTCCGCGCTCGGCGCAAGACGGTCTCCTCTCTGGGGGGACGGGCCCTCGCAGAACCGGGCCCCTCCCGGTGGGATCAGGGGTCGCGCGCCGCCGGCCGGGACCGCGTGCGGCCGGGCCGGAACGAGCGACCAGGGCACGCTAACCGCGGGTCGCACCACCGCCACCACCTCGGGAGGACACCGAGATGGGATCGTTGCGAAGGGCCGCCCGCGCAGTGGCGCCGGCCACGGGCCGGTCCGGGGTGAGCGCGGCGACCTGCAGGTCTAGCCTCCACCCCCGTGGGACGACGGACGGCCGCGGCGCGGCTGGGAACCGCACTCCTGGCGGCCGCGCTGCTGGTGCTGGGTGGTGCCGGCGCCGCCCTGGCGGAGGAGGCCCGCCCCACCGCCGACCTGTCGGCGCCGACCCCCACCGCCCCGGAGCCCGGCGGCCCGCCCCAGGGCAGCGGGCCCGGTGGGGTGACCGTGGGCGGGGAGGGGCTGGACACCCGCGGCACGGTCGTCGTGGACGGCGCCCCGCCGCTGCCCGAGGGCATCGCCGCCCCCGGGTGGCTGGTGGCCGACGCGACCACCGGCGCGGTGCTGGCCGCCCGCGACCCGCACGGCCGCTACTACCCGGCGAGCACCCTCAAGACCCTGACCCTGCTCACCCTCGCCCCGCTGCTGGACCCCGCCGAGGTGGTCGAGGGCACCGAGGAGGACGAGCGGATGGAGGGCAGCCGGGTCGGGATGGTCGCCGGCGGGCGCTATCCGGTCTCGCTGCTGTTCGAGGCGCTGGTCCTCCAGTCGGGCAACGACGCGGCCAACGCCCTGGCCCGCGCGGCCGGCGGGGTCGGGACGACGGTGCGGGCCATGAACGACACCGCGGCGGCGATCGGCGCGTTCGACACCGTCGCGGGGTCGCCGTCCGGGCTGGACGTCGCCGGCCAGTCCTCCTCCCCCTACGACCTGGCGCTGGTCTTCCGCCGGCTGGTCGCCGACCCGCGCACCGCCGCGATCCTGCGGACGCCGCTGGCCGCGATGCCCCCGGTCGAGGGCCGCTCCCCCGGCTACCAGATCCAGAACGAGAACCCGCTGCTCACCGCCTACCCCGGCAACCTCGGCGGGAAGACCGGCTTCACCGACGCCGCCCGGCACACCTTCGTCACCGCCGCCGAGCGTGGGGACCGGCGCCTGGTGGTCAGCGTGATGGGCACCGAGAGCCTTCCGCTGCGGGCCGCCGACCAGGCCGCCCTGCTGCTCGACTGGGGGTTCGCCGTCCCGTCGGGAGCGGCCGGCGTGGGCGTGCTGGTCGACTCGGCCGACGACGTCGCGGCGCCGCCCACCGTCACCTCCGCCGCCGCCCCGGTGGCGGAGACGGACGGCGCCCTGGCCGCACCCGCGGCGCGCACCGCCGGCGACGATCCGGCCTCGCCGCTGGTGCCGGTGGCGCTGGGGATCACCGCCGTGGTGATCGTCGTGGCGACCGTCGTCGGCTGCCGGCGGGCGGTGCGGATCGTCCCGGCACCCCGGGTCAGGCGGCCGGGGGGACCACCGGGTCGTCCGGGTCCCGGACCGCGGGGGCGGCCCGCTGCACCCGGGGCAGGGTCGCCGTCCAGGCCGCGGTGAAGAACGCGAACCGGCAGACGGTGTTGAGCCACACGAGGATGCCGACGGCGCCGCCGAACGCCGAGGCGGTCACGCTGCCGGAGATGAGCGACAGGTAGAGGCTGCCCAGCAGCTTCATCGCCTCGAAGCCCGCGGCGCCGAAGACCGCACCCGGCAGCAGCAGCCGCACCGGGTGCGGGTTCGCCGGGACGACCTTGAGCAGCCACAGGAAGACGACGACGTCCGTGCCGAGCGCCAGGGCGAGGCCGAGCACCCAGGTCAGCACCCCGAGGCCCGGTGCGCCGTCGAGGCCGAGCACCCCGAGCAGCCGCCCGCTGGCCTGGGTGACCGCGCCGGTCAGTCCGAGGCTGAGCAGCCCGGTGGCACCGAGGGCGACCAGCGCGGTGAGGTCCTGCAGGTTGTCCCGGAGGAACTCCGGCTCGTCGGCGCGTCCCCGCCAGACCCGCTCCATGCCGATCCGCAGCTTGTCCATGGCCCGCAGCCCCGCGTACAGGAAGCCGGCCAGGCCGATGAGGCCGGTGACCCCGGCCGCGCCGACCGCCCCGCGCAGCTCACCGACGATCTGCTCGCCGGTGGAGCCGGGGAAGGCCTCGCGGATGGCGTCGTAGAGCTGTTCCTGCAGCAGCGCGTCGCCGGCGAGCGCCAGCCCGATGACCGAGGCGACGAGGAGCAGGACCGGGACGAGCCCGAGGAAGACGAAGTAGGTGACCCCGGCGGCCATGAGCTCGCCCTGGGTGCGCCGGTAGCGGCCGCCGGCGCGGGCCAGGTGGTCGAACCACGGCCGGCGGCGGCGCAGCCCCGCGACCAGGTCCCCCCAGCCCGTGGCCAGCCGGGTGGCCCAGGCGAGACGGCCCGCGGGCTCGGACCGCTCGGTCCGGGTGGCACTCACCGCTCCCGGTCTGCGGCCTGGCGGAGACCCGCGCGCCACGGTCAGGAGAGCGGCGGGCCGGTGAGGGGGTACTCGCGGGCGATCGCCCAGGCGCCGTCGGGTGTCTGCTCGAACTCGGTGAAGTGGGTGACCCGGAACTCCGCCGAGAGGTCGGCCAGACCGCAGTAGGCGAGGTCGAGCATGTCGGCCGGGACGTCGTGGGCGACGGTCACGTGCGGGTGGTACGGATAGGACAGCGAGCGGGTCAGGGGGCCGCGCCGGACGTCGTTGGCGATCAGCTCGCAGTTGCCGATGCCCCGGGCGACCGCCACGAAGACCACCTCGGAGACCGGCGAGAACGTGCCGGTGCCGGACAGGTGCATGTCGAAGGCCGGGTGCGCCCGGGCGACCGCGGCCAGGTGCGCGCTGATCGCCGGGCGGTCGGCGACGGCGACCTCGGTGGGCGGCAGCAGCGTGACGTGCGGCGGGACGAGGGTGGCCTGCGCGTCGCCGACCTTCGTCCGCCAGTCGACGAACACTTGCGCCCACGGCTCGGGGATCGGCACGACCACCCCGAGGACGGCGGTCTCCGGCACCGCGATCCGGCTGCGGGGCACGAAGGTGTCGTCGTTCACGGCCTCACCCCCGCAGGCGGCAGGAAGCCCACGCGGTCGTACGCGGCCGCGACCGTGCCCGCGGCGACCTCCCGGGCACGGGCCGCGCCGGCGGAGAGCACCCGCTCGAGCTCGGCCCGGTCGTCGAGCAGCTCCTGCGTGCGCGCGCGGACCGGCGTCACGAATTCGACGACGACCTCGGCGAGCTCCTTCTTGAGGTCGCCGTAGCCGCGGCCGGCGAACCGCTCCTCCAGCTCGGCGACGGGAGTCCCCGACAGCGCGCTGTGGATGGTCAGCAGGTTGGTGATCCCCGGCTTCGCCACGGGGTCGGCGACGACCTCGCGACCGGTGTCGGTGACCGCCGAGCGGATCTTCTTCGCCGTCACCTTGGGGTCGTCGAGCAGCAGGACGCAGCCGGCCGGCGGGAGGCTCTTGCTCATCTTCTTGTCCGGCTGCTGGAGGTCCATGACCCGGGCCGCCCCCTCGGGGATGATCCCCTCGGGCACCGGGAAGGTGTCCCCGAAGCGGCCGTTGAAGCGGATCGCGACGTCGCGGGTGAGCTCGAGGTGCTGCCGCTGGTCGTCGCCGACCGGCACCTGGTGGGCCTGGTAGACCAGGATGTCGGCGGCCATGAGCACGGGGTAGGTGAACAGGCCGACGGTCGTGCCGGCCGCCCCCTCGCGCTGGCTCTTGTCCTTGAACTGGGTCATCCGGCTGGCCTCGCCGAACCCGGTGAGGCACTCCAGCACCCAGGACAGCTGCAGGTGCTCGGGCACGTGGCTCTGCACGAACAGCGTGCTCCGCGCCGGGTCGACTCCCAGGGCGAGCAGCTGCGCCGCCGAGACCAGGGTGTTGCGCCGCAGCTCCGCCGGGTCCTGCGCGACGGTGATCGCGTGCAGGTCGACCACGCAGTAGAAGGCGTCGGTGGTCTCCTGCAGCTGCACCCACTGGCGCAGCGCGCCCAGGTGGTTCCCGAGGTGGAAGGAACCCGCCGTCGGCTGGATGCCGGAGAGCACACGGGGAGGAGGCACGTCGGTCATCAAACCAGCCGCCGCGCGGCCGCCGCGCCGGGCGTCCCGAACGGGCTCGTCACCGTCGGCGGGTCACGCGGCCGGCGTGGCGGAGCGCACCTGGTCGAGCGCCGCGAGGAAGGCGTCGTCCTCCTCGGGGGTGCCCACGGTGACCCGGATGCCCTGGCCGGCGAAGGGCCGGGTGATGACCGCCCGCGCCTCGAGTGCGGCGGCCAGGCCGGCCGCCTCCTCCGCCACCGGCAGCCAGACGAAGTTCGCCTGGCTGTCGGAGACGTCGAACCCGCGCTCGCGCAGCGCCGCGGTCAGCCGCTCCCGCTCGGCGGTGACCGCCGCGCAACGCCGGCGCACCTCCTCCTCGCTGGCCAGTGCGGCGACGGCGGCGGCCTGGGCGAGCGAGGAGACGCTGAAGGGGACGTGCGTCCGGCGCACCATCTCGGCCACCGCGGGGTCCTCCGCGACGAGGTAGCCGACCCGCAGCCCGGCCAGCCCCCAGGCCTTGGAGAAGGTGCGCAGCACGGCGACGTTGGGCCGCCCGCGCATCAGCTCCAGCCCGTCGGGGACGTCGGGGTCGGTGACGAACTCGCGGTAGGCCTCGTCGAGGACGACGAGCGTCTCGGCCGGGACGGCGTCGAGGAAGCGCTCCAGCTCCGCGCGGCGGACCGCCGTCCCGGTCGGGTTGTTCGGGTTGCACACGAAGACCACGCGGGTGGTGTCGTCGACCGCCGCGGCCAGCGCGTCGAGGTCGTGGGTGTCGGCCGGGCCGCCCGGCCGGCCGGGCACCAGCGGGACCATGACCGCCCGCGCACCGGCGACCTGGGCGAGCAGCGGGTACATCTCGAAGGACCGCCACGCGAAGGCGATGCTCGTCCCCGGGTCGTTGAACGACTGCGCCAGCTGCTGGCAGAGCATCACCGCACCGCAGCCGGCGACGACCTGGGCCGGGTCGACGCCGTACCGCCGCGCCAGCGCGGCGGTCAGGACGACGGCGCCGTTGTCGGGGTAGCGGTTGGTCTCCCCCGCCGCGGCGGCCAGCGCCTGGACGACGGCCGGCAGGGGCGGGAACGCGACCTCGTTGCTGGCCAGCTTGACCGCCTGCGGCACCCCGATCTCACGGGCGAGGTCGGCGGGGTTGCGCCCCGGCTTGTAGGCGGGGAGCTGCTGCACCGCCGGTCGTGCGCTGACCACTGGCTCGTCCTCCTCGACCGCGCCGCAGGGTGGCCCGCCCCGCGGGCTTCTAGGGTGGGCGCATGCGCGTACTCGTCGCCGGTGGGGCCGGCTACATCGGCAGCGTAGTCACGGCCGCTCTCCTGGAGAGCGGCCACGAGGTCACCGTGCTCGACGACCTCTCCACCGGGCACGCCGACGCGGTCCCGTCCGGGGCCCGGTTCGTGCAGGCGTCGCTGCACGACTCGGCCCCGGTGCTGGCCGACGTCCGGCCCGAGGGGGTGCTGCACTTCGCGGCGAAGAGCCTGGTCGGTGAGTCGCAGGTCAAGCCGGAGATCTACTGGGACACCAACGTCGGCGGCTCCCTCGCGCTGCTGGAGGCGATGCGCGCGGTGGACTGCCGCCGGATCGTGTTCTCCTCGACCGCGGCCACCTACGGGGAGCCGGAGCAGGTGCCCATCCGCGAGGACGCCCCGACCCGGCCGACCAACACCTACGGCGCCTCGAAGCTCGCCGTCGACGCGATGCTCACCTCGTACGCGACCGCCCACGACTTCGCCGCGGTGAGCCTGCGCTACTTCAACGTGGCCGGTGCCGCCTACGGCCTCGGCGAGCGGCACACCACCGAGACCCACCTCATCCCGATCGCGCTGCAGGTCGCGGCGGGCACCCGCCAGGCGATGACCGTCTACGGCGAGGACTACCCGACTCCGGACGGCACCTGCATCCGCGACTACATCCACGTCGCCGACCTCGCCGACGCCCACCTGCTCGCGCTGACCGCACCGGCCCCGGGCGAGCACCGCATCTACAACCTGGGCAACGGGACCGGATTCTCGGTGCAGCAGGTCGTCGACGCCGTCCGCGAGGTGACCGGCCACCCGGTGCCGGTGGAGGTGGGCGACCGCCGGGCCGGCGACCCGGCCCAGCTCGTGGCCTCCAGCGACCGGATCCGCACCGACCTGGGCTGGAAGCCGCAGCACACCGATCTGGCCGGCATCGTCCGCGATGCCTGGGAGACCGCCCGCTCCCGCACCTGAGCAGGCATAGGAAGCGTTTCCCGCGTCGTACCACCTGAGACGTGGGCATGGCTTCCTATGCCGCGGGGCCGCCGGTCGCGGGCTCGGGGTCGGGCGCACCGCTCACCAGGAGCCGGGCGATCCGCCGTCCGTCGAGTTCGAGGACGGTGAGCGTCCGGCCCCCGGCGGTCACCGAGTCCCCCGGTTCCGGCAGCCGGCCGAGCTCGGCGAGCACGAAGCCGGCCACCGTCTCGTAGGGGCCCTCGGGCAACTGCAGGCCGGTGACCTCGCGGAAGTCCTCGAGGTTGAGCAGGCCGTCGACCTCGTGCGGGCCGCCGGGGACCTCCTCGCCGCCGGAGGCGACGTCCTCGTCGTACTCGTCGTAGATCTCCCCGATGACCTCCTCGATGAGGTCCTCGAGGGTGACGATGCCGTCCGTGCCGCCGTACTCGTCGACGACGATGGCGAGGTGGTGGTTCTCCCGCCGCATCTCCGACAGGGCGGTGAGGACGCCGGCGGTGCCGGGCAGCCGCTTCACCTCGCGCACGAGGTCACCGACGGTCGCCGCCCGCCCGGCCGGGTGGTTGGTCAGGAACAGGTCGCGCACGTGCACGAAGCCGACGACGTCGTCCTCGTCGCGGCCGGCCACCGGATAGCGCGAGTGGCTGGAGTCGTGCACCTGGCGGGCCGCCCGGCTGGCCGTCATCGACGCCTCCAGGAAGTCCACCTCGGTGCGGGGGGTCATGACCTCCCGCACCTCGCGGTCCCCGGCGCGGAAGACCTCCCCGATCAGCCGGCGCTCGTCGGTGCTCAGTGACTCGTGCGCGGCCACGAGGTCACGCAACTCCTCCTGGCTGATCGCCTCGCCGCTGGCCCGAGGGTCGCCGCCGAGCAGACGGACCAGGGCGTTGGTGGACACCGACAGCAGCCAGATGACCGGGCGGAACAGCGTGGCGATGCCGTTGAGCGGAGCCGCGACCAGCAGCGAGAAGCCCTCGGCGCGCTGCAGGGCCAGCCGCTTGGGGGTGAGCTCGCCGACCACCAGGGACAGGTAGCTGATCGCGATGGTGACCAGCACGAGGGCGAGGGTGTCGGCGAGCCCCTGCCCCATGCCGAGGCCCTCCAGGCGGTCGCTCAGCGGCTCGGCGAGCGTGGACGCACCGAAGGCCGCCGAGAAGAAGCCGGCCAGCGTGACGCCGACCTGGACGGCGGCGAGGAACCGGTTGGGGTCGCCCAGCAGCCGGGCGACCGTGCGGCCGCGGCGTCCCCGCTCCGACATCGCGCGGACCTGTGACTCCCGGAGGCTGACCAGCGCGATCTCGGCGCCGGCGAAGGCGCCGCCGACGAGCACGAAGACCACGACCATGACGATGTTCAGCCAGACGTCGCTCACCGGCGGCGTGCTCCTCGATGTCGGTAGACGGACACCGACCATGCTGCCCGTCCCCGGGCTCCGGGACACCGCCCCGGAGGGGTTGAGTCGACCCACCGGTTACTTCCGTCACAGCCGACTGCCGATCATGGCCTCCGCCCGGCTACTGTCTCCAAGATAACGGTCCGTGATCTAGCAACTCGTGAGGGTTACCTCGTGCACCACATGCCAGCGGGCTCCCCGCTCTCTTCCCGGCTCTCCCGCTGGATCTCCGCGCTGTGGCGCGGGATCGGCCTCCGTCGGTTGGTGCCGGTGCTGGTCGTGGCCGGTGCCGTCGCCACCATCGCCCTGGCCGGCCCGGTGGTCGCGCAGGTGGTGACCGGGTCCACCGAGTCGCCCGCGGTGGCACTGGACTCCTCGTCCTCCTCCGCGGGTGCCACTGCGGCACGGACGTCCTCCAGCTCGGCGGGATCGTCGGGCGCTGCGACCGGTGCGCCGACCGGTGGCCCCGTGCAGATGGGCGTCGACGGGGCCCCGGCCACCGAGACCCCGGTGGCGCCCCCGGCGGACGCCTCGACCCCGCCGGCGGCCGAGACGACGGCTGCTGCGGACGAGCCGTCGTCCGAGCCCGCCGCGGAGCCGGACTCCCCGGAGCCGGCCGGGCAGAGCACTCCGTCGTCGTCCGCGGCCGAGGACGACCCGGAGCCGGCTCCCGCACCCGCCCCCGCGCCGCGGGCTGCCGCGCCCGCGGCCGCCGCGGCGCCGGCCGACCCCTCGACCGAGGGGCAGGTGCTGGCGCTGGTGAACCAGGAGCGGGCGGCGGCCGGCTGCTCGGCGCTGGTCCCCGACGGGGCCCTGGCCTCGGTGGCGCGGGCGCACAGCGCCGACATGCGCGACCGCGACTTCTTCTCGCACACCAACCCGGAGGGCCTCTCGCCCTTCGACCGCGCCGAGAACGCCGGGATCACCTACTCCCGCGCGGAGAACATCGCCTACGGCCAGCCGGACGCCGCCGCCGTCATGGATGCGTGGATGAACAGCTCCGGCCACCGGGCGAACATCCTCGACTGCGGTCTGCGGACGCTGGGCGTCGGCGTGGCCGAGGGCCCCGGCGGCCCGTGGTGGACCCAGCTCTTCGGCAGCTGACGGACATCCCCGCCCTCCAACGCGGACCGGCCCCCTCGACCGTGTGGTCGAGGGGGCCGGTCCGCGTCACGCCCCTGGGAGGGGGCCGCCTTCAGGCCATGGCCTTCTTCAGGTTGCTGTCGATGGCCGCCAGGAAGTCCTGGGTGGTCAGCCACTCCTGGTCGCGGCTGATCAGCAGCGCGAGGTCCTTGGTCATCTGGCCGCCTTCGACGGTGTCGATGCAGACCTTCTCCAGGGTCTCGGCGAAGCGGGTCACCTCGGGGGTGCTGTCCAGCTTGCCGCGGTGGGCGAGGCCCCGGGTCCAGGCGAAGATCGACGCGATCGGGTTGGTCGACGTCTCCTTGCCCTGCTGGTGCTGCCGGTAGTGGCGGGTCACCGTGCCGTGCGCGGCCTCGGCCTCGACGGTGCGGCCGTCGGGGCTCATCAGCACCGAGGTCATCAGGCCGAGCGAGCCGAAGCCCTGGGCCACGGTGTCGGACTGCACGTCACCGTCGTAGTTCTTGCACGCCCAGACGTAGCCGCCCTCCCACTTGAGCGAGGCGGCGACCATGTCGTCGATCAGCCGGTGCTCGTAGGTGATGCCGGCGGCGGCGAACTTGTCCTTGAACTCGGAGTCGAAGACCTCCTGGAACAGGTCCTTGAACCGGCCGTCGTAGGCCTTGAGGATCGTGTTCTTGGTCGAGAGGTAGACCGGGTACTCGCGGTTGAGCCCGTAGTTCATCGAGGCCCGGGCGAAGTCGCGGATCGACTCGTCGAGGTTGTACATCGCCATGGCGACGCCGCCGCCCGGCGACTGGAACACCTCGTGCTCGATCGGCGCGGAGCCGTCCTTGGGCGTGAAGTTGATCGTCAGCGTCCCCTCGCCGGGGAACCTGAAGTCGGTCGCCCGGTACTGGTCACCGAAGGCGTGACGGCCGACGACGATCGGCTTGGTCCAGCCCGGCACCAGCCGCGGCACGTTCTGCATGATGATCGGCTCGCGGAAGATGACGCCGCCGAGGATGTTGCGGATCGTCCCGTTCGGGGACCGGTACATCCGCTTGAGGCCGAACTCCTCGACCCGCGCCTCGTCGGGGGTGATCGTGGCGCACTTGACGCCGACGCCGTGCTGCTTGATCGCGTTGGCCGCGTCGACCGTGATCTGGTCGTCGGTCTCGTCGCGCTTCTCGATCCCGAGGTCGTAGTACTCGAGGTCCACGTCGAGGTACGGGAGGATCAGCTGGTCCTTGATGAACTGCCAGATGATCCGGGTCATCTCGTCGCCGTCGAGCTCGACGACCTTGCCCTCGACCTTGATCTTGCTCACGCTTGACATCCCTCTCTGCAGCTCTGACCGGATGGTCAGAGGTCGGCCACGTCGGCCTGCTTGGCGCGCACGGCCTCGGCCGCCTCGCGCAGCCCGGCCAGCTCGCTCTCGGTCAGGTCACCCTCGACCACCCGCCGGACGCCGCCGCGCCCGATCTCGGCCTCGACGCCCAGGTACACCCCGGAGATGCCGTACTCGCCGTCCACCCAGGCGCACACCGGCATGACGGCGCCGGAGTCCTCCATGACCGCGCGGGCCATGCGGGCCGCCGCGGCCGATGGCGCGTAGTAGGCCGAGCCGGTCTTCAGCAGTGCCACGACCTCGGCCCCGCCGTTGCGCGTGCGGTCGACCAGGTGCTCGATCCGGTCGGCGGCCAGCACGTCGGCGAGCGGCTTGCCGTCGACGGTGCAGCGCGAGGGCACCGGCACCATCGTGTCGCCGTGCGAGCCGAGGGTCAGGGTCTGCACCGAGCCCACCGGGACGCCGAGCTCCTCGGCGACGTTGTTGGTGAACCGCGCGGTGTCGAGCATGCCGGCCTGGCCCATGACCCGGTTCTCCGGGAACCCGGTGGCCAGCTGCGCCAGCGCGGTCATCTCGTCCAGCGGGTTGGACACCACGATGACGACGGCGTCGGGCGAGGTCTGCGCGATGTTCTCGGCCACCTGGCGGACGATCTTGGCGTTGGTCTCGATGAGGTCCATCCGGCTCATGCCGGGTTTGCGCGGCAGCCCCGCGGTGATCACCACGACGTCGGAGCCCTCGGTGCCCTCGTACGACCCGCCGCCGACACCGACGACCCGGGTCTCGAAGCCCTCGATCGGCCGCGACTGGTTCATGTCGAGGGCGATGCCCTCGGGCTTGCCCTCGACGATGTCGGTCAGCACGACGGTCTCGAAGATGTCGTACTCCGCCAGTCGCAGGGCGGTGGTCGAGCCGTAGAACCCGGCACCGACGACGGTCACCTTGCCGTTCCTGGGCTGGTCTGCCATGGCGGCCAACCTATCGCTGCCCGCGGGGAGCCGCCTGCGGGGGTCGGCCCGGGGCTCAGCCGCGGGCCAGCGCCAGGGTGAACGCGGTGAGGGTGATCCCCACCCCGATGAGCAGGACGACGTCCACCGGCCGGCTGCGGACGGCGAGGAACCCGACCCGGCGCACCGGCAGCAGCAGCCGCATCAGCCCGCCGGCCACCAGCGCCACCCCGACGGTGACCAGCCCCTGCCGCCAGTGCTCGAACGCCACCATCACCAGACCCGCCGCGACCACCAGAAGCACCACCAGCAGGGGCAGCTGCCGGATCAGCCCGGCCAGGAACGGCCGGCGCGTGTAGAGCGGCGGGCGGCTCATCAGGCGGTCAGCACGTCCTCCGCGGCGGCCTGCTCCGCGGCCAGGACGACGTTCTGCAGGAGCATCGCGCGGGTCATCGGCCCGACGCCGCCGGGGTTGGGCGCCACGAACCCGGCCACCTCGACGACGTCCCGGGCGACGTCCCCGGCGATCTTGCCGTCGACCCGGCTGACCCCCACGTCGAGGACGGCGGCCCCCGGCTTGACGACGTCCCGGGTGACCAGGCCGGGGACGCCGGCCGCGGCCACGACGATGTCGGCGGTCCGCAGGTGCGCGGCCAGGTCACGGGTCCCGGTGTGGCAGAGGGTGACCGTGGCGTTCTCGCTGCGGCGGGTGAGCAGCAGCCCCAGCGGCCGGCCGACGGTGATGCCGCGGCCGACGACGACCACCTCGGCCCCGGCGATCGGCACGCCGTACCGGCGCAGCAGCTCGACGATCCCGACCGGCGTGCACGGCAGCGCCCCCGGCACGTTGAGCACCAGCCGGCCGAGGTTGACCGGGTGCAGGCCGTCGGCGTCCTTCGCCGGGTCCATCCGCTCCAGGACGGCGCTCTCCTCGATCCCCTTCGGCAGCGGCAGCTGGACGATGTACCCGGTGCACGCCGGGTCCGCGTTGAGCTCGTCGACCACGGCCAGGACGTCGGTCAGCGTGGCCGTCGCCGGCAGCTCCCGCTGGATGCTGGCGATCCCCACCTGGGCGCAGTCGGAGTGCTTGGCGTTGACGTACCACCTGCTGCCCGGGTCGTCGCCGACCAGCAGCGTGCCGAGGCCCGGACGGTGACCGGCCGCGGCGAGGGAGGCGACGCGTTCGGTCAGCTCCACCCTGATGGCTGCTGCGGTGGCCTTGCCGTCGAGGATCGTCGCGGGCACGGCCGACAGTGTGCCCGAGAGCCGTCCACCGGAGGCCACCCCGCCCTAGGCTCGGCGGGAGCGGGTGCGGTCCCGCCTGCCGACCTGCGAGGAGAGCAGATGACCGAGCGCGAGCAGTCCCCCACCGGCGCACCGGGGGGCACCGGCGACTGGCGCGAGCAGACGACGCCGGGCATCCAGCCGGTGCGCGGCGCGCCGGGCGACAGCGGCACCGGGTACGGCAGCGGCTACGGCAGTGGACCCGGGCACGGCAGCGGACCCGGCTTCAGCGGCGGCCAGGGCTCCGGCAGCGGCTACGGCGCCGGCTCGGGTCCCGACTACTCGATCAGCGGCGCCGGAGGGGCCGGGGCCGCGCTCGGCGGCGCCGGCGCGAGCACCACCACGCCGGAGTACTCGACCAGGCCGGTGTCGGTCCGGCGGGCCGACACCTTCGCCAGCCTGCTGCTGATCCTCGCGGGCCTCGCGGCCGCGGTGAGCCTGCTGCTGCGCTGGCTGCCCGGCAGCGACCTCACCGGCTGGGATCTCGTGCAGCGCGGCTTCGACGAACTGGAGGACGGTGTCGGCCGGCTGATCGACACCGGCTTCTGGCAGCCCATGGCCGTCGTGCTCGGCGGCGGGGTGCTGTTCGTGCTGGGCCTGCTCGTCGTCCTGCCGGCCAAGACGCACCGGTTCCTCGGCGTCCTCGCGCTCCTGGTCAGCCTGGTGGCGGCGGCCGGCGTCCTGGTGCCGCTGGCGAACACCGGCTGGGACCTCGACCAGGTCGACACCGGGTTCTGGTTCGCCGTCGCCGTCCCGGTGTTCGGGCTGCTCGGCGCCCTGAAGGCCATGTTCACCGGACCCCGTCGCCGTTAGTCGGCGACGAGCGCGCCCCGGGAGCGGGCGACCTGCACGGCCTGCAGGAGGTCGAGGCGGACGCCGGTCAGCTCGAACGCCGGCCAGTTCACCGAGTCGGTGGAGGCCCCGCGCAGGTCCGAGCCGCGCAGCTTCGCTCCCTGCAGCCGGGCGCGGTCGAGGTCGGCGCCGGTGAGGTCGCACTCCCGCAGGTCGGCGTCGGTGAGGTCGGCCTCGCGGAACCGCTGCCCGGACAGGTCCAGGCCGGAGAGGTCGGCCCCGCGCAGCGACGTCCACGACCAGTCGCAGTCGACCGACGTCATCGGCCGCAGGACGGCACCGGGGAACTGCGAGCCGGTGAGCTTGCAGCCGGTCCAGACGACGTCGAACAACCGCGCCCGGTCGAACCGGCAGGAGAGGAACGCCGACCCGGTGTGCCGTGAGCCGCCCATCCGCACGCCGGTCAGCACGCAGGAGTCGAAGACGCACCGCCGGGTGACCAGCTCCTCCAGCCCGGCGTCGTCGAAGCGGCAGCGGGTGAAGGTGACGCCGTCGAGCTCGGCTCCCCACCAGTCGACCCGGGCGTAGTCCTGGCCCTCGACCTCCGCGCCCGCCTCGGGCGGGCGGACGTGCGGCTTCGGCCCCGTGCAGGGACCTGCCGCGAGCTTGCGAGTGGTGGGGGGCACGGGACCTCCCTCAGTGGGCGAAGTGGCGGGTCCCGGTCAGGTAGACCGGCACGCCCGCTGCCGCCGCCGCGGCGATGACCTCCTCGTCGCGCACCGAGCCGCCCGGCTGGACCACCGCCCGCACCCCGGCCTCCAGCAGCACCTGCAGGCCGTCGGCGAAGGGGAAGAAGGCATCGGAGGCGGCGACCGACCCGGCGGCCCGCTCCCCCGCCCGGGTCACGGCCAGGCGGGCGGCGTCCACCCGGTTGACCTGCCCCATGCCCACCCCGACGGTGGCCTTGTCGTGGGCCAGCAGGATGGCGTTGCTGCGGACCGCACGGACGCTGCGCCAGGCGAAGACGAGGTCGTCGAGGCCGGCGGCGTCCAGCGGGTCCCCGGTGGCGAGGGTCCAGGTGGTGGGGTCGTCCCCCGGGGCGTCGATCCGGTCCACGACCTGGAGCAGCAGCCCGCCACCGACCGGGCGCAGCTCGGTGGCCGAGCGCGTGTCGTCCGGCAGCCGCAGCAGCCGGATGTTCTTCTTCGCGGTCAGCACCTCGACGGCGTCGCGGGTGAACGACGGCGCGACGACCACCTCGGTGAACACGCCGGCGATCTGCTCGGCCATGGCGAGGTCGACCTCGCGGTTGGCGGCGATCACCCCGCCGAACGCCGAGACCGGGTCGCAGGCGTGCGCCTTGCGGTGCGCGGCGGCGATGTCGGTGCCGACGGCGATCCCGCAGGGGTTGGCGTGCTTGATGATCGCCACGCAGGGGTCGGTGTGGTCGTGCGCGGCCCGCCAGGCGGCGTCGGTGTCGACGTAGTTGTTGTAGGACATCTGCTTGCCGTGCAGCTGCTCGGCGTGCGCGAGCCCGGGCCGCCCGCTGCGGTACAGCGCCGCCTGCTGGTGCGGGTTCTCGCCGTAGCGCAGCACCTCGGCGCGCTCCCAGCTGGCCCCGACCCAGGCCGGGAACACGGTGTCGGTCTCGGGGGCCAGCACGCTGCCCATCCACGACGCGACGGCGATGTCGTAGCTCGCGGTGTGCCGGAACGCGGCGGCGGCCAGCCCCTGCCGCTCGGCCAGCGTGAAGCCCCCGGCGGCGACCGCCGCGAGGACGTCGCCGTAGCGGGCGGGGTCCACGACGACGGCGACCGAGGGGTGGTTCTTGGCCGCGGCCCGCACCATCGCGGGCCCGCCGATGTCGATCTGCTCCACGCACTCGTCCGGCGTCGCACCGGACGCGACCGTCTCGGTGAACGGGTAGAGGTTGACGACCACGAGGTCGAACGGCGCGATGCCGAGCTCGTCGAGCTGCTGCTCGTGCTCGGGCCTGCGGCGGTCGGCGAGGATGCCGGCGTGCACCGCCGGGTGCAGCGTCTTCACCCGGCCGTCCAGGCACTCGGGGAAGCCGGTGACCTGCTCCACCGGCGTGACCGGGACGCCGGCGTCGGCGATCCGCCGTGCGGTCGCGCCGGTGCTCACCAGCTCCACGCCGGCGTCGGCCAGCACGCGGGCCAGCTCCTCGATGCCGGTCTTGTCGTAGACGCCCAGCAGCGCGCGCCGGATCGGGGTGCGGTCGCTCATCGGGGGTCCTCCTCACCGGTGGCCAGTCGCGCCACCGTCTCCACGAGGAGCTCGCGCTCCACGGTCTTGATCCGTTCGTGCAGCCGCGCCTCGTCGTCCCCGGGTAGGACCGGCACCTCGCGCTGGGCGAGCACCGGGCCGGTGTCGACACCGGCGTCGACCAGGTGCACGGTGCTGCCGGTGACCGGCACCCCCGCGGCCAGCGCGTCCCGGACCGCGTGCGCGCCGGGGAAGGCGGGCAGCAGCGCCGGGTGGGTGTTGATCAGCCGCCCGTCGAAGGCGTCGAGGACGGCGGGGCCGACGATCTTCATGAAGCCCGCCGAGACCACCAGGTCGGGCCGGTGCCCGGCGATCGCCGCGGCCAGCGCGCGGTCCCACGCGGCGCGGTCGGCGTGGTCGTGCAGCCGGCAGGTGAAGGTGGCGACGCCGCGCCGTCGGGCGTGCTCGAGCCCGGCGGCGTCGCGGTCGCTGCCGACCGCGACGACGGTGGCCGGGTAGCCGGGGTCGTCCGTCGCGTCCAGCAGCGCGGCGCACAGCGAGCCGGTGCCCGAGATCAGGACGACGACCCGCGCCCGCGGGGACGGCTCAGGTGCGGGCACGACTGCGACCCTAACCGGACGGCACCGCCCCTCCCCGGCCGGTCCTCAGCCCCGCGACCGCCAGCGGGACACCACGGCGCCGACCGCCGCGGCGATGCCCGCCTGGGCCGCGACGGCCAGCCCGGTCGCCACCGGAGGGGCGCCCACCTCCGCCAGCCCGCCGTCGCCGAGCGAGCCGCCGGCGACCCAGGCCAGCAGCCCGCACGCGGCACCGAGCAGGACGCCGGCCAGCACGCCCCAGAGCCCGGCCACCACGGGCCGGCCCTGCTCCAGCCGCCGGCCGACGGTTCCGCCGGCCACGAGGCCGGCCAGCGCGGGCACCACCTGGGAGGCGAAGGCCAGCAGCGGCACCGCCTGGGTGTCGGGCAGCGCGGCGAGCAGTGGCAGCGCCGGCACGGCCCCGAGGGTCACGCCGTGCACCGACACCAGCGTGCCGGTGCCGACGACGAAGCCCGGCCCGGCGGCCAGGCCGATCGCGGCGACGGCGGCGTTCGGCAGCAGGAGCGCGCCCAGGGCGATCAGCCCCACCGCCCCGGCTCCCGCTCCGCCCAGGGCCCTCGTCAGCGCGGCGTGGCCCTCGGTGTCGGAGGCCAGGGCGATCGCCACCATGACGAACCCGAGGGCCAGCGCGGCGAGCAGCCCGGCGAGGACGGCCCTCAGCAGCGGCCGGACCGGTTCGGGCAGCCGGCCCAGGGCGGCGTCGAGGAGGCCGGACTCCCGCACCGTGCACCACCCGGCGGCGAGGAGGGCCAGCACGGCGCCGCCGACGGCGCAGCGCAGCAGGTCGACGTCCGCCCCCGGGGTGTCGACGGCGAGGCCCAGCAGGAGGGTCAGCAGGGTGTGGGTGCCCGTGACGGCGGCGACGACCGCGACCGCGGTCCGCCCGTCGCCGACGTCGTACGCCCGGACGACGCCGCGCGCGGCGCTGGACAGCCCCCAGGCGACGACGAGGGTGAGCAGCAGCGGAGCGAGCACCAGCGGGCCGGAGCCGAGGACGAGACCACCGCCCTGGGCCAGCAGCCAGAGCGCGCCGGCGACGCGTGCCGACTCCGCGACCGGCAGTCCGCCGGCCGGGTCGAGCGTCTGGACCACCACCACGGCCAGACAGAGCCCCAGCAGCCCGAGCACCGACACCGCGACCGCGGCCACGGCGGCGAGGACGGGCGCGCGCCGGCGGGCGGCGCGCGGGTCCCGCCCGGCCAGGCTGAGGCGGGCCAGCAGGGAGGTCACCCCTCCACTCTCCCAAGCCGGCGGCCGGGTTCGCCGTCGCACGCGCCCGTCGGTGCCGACAAAGCCGACGAGGGCCGGCGGCACGCGGCCGGCCCTCGTCGGCCGGGTGCGCCCTGCCGGGCGCCGGTGGATCAGGCGGGGTCGGTGGAGCTCGGCTGGTGGCCGGAGGCCGTCGAGCCGCCGGGCCGGCCGGGGTCGCTCCCGCCGGGCCGACCAGGGGGGAACGGGGGCAGGCGGCGCTCCTGCGGCGCGCCCGACGGCGGCTGCTGGCCGGCGGGCTGCTGGCCCGGAGCCGGCTGCCCGTAGCCCGACTGCTGCCCGTAGCCCGGCTGCTGCCCGTAGCCCGGCTGCCCGTAGCCCTGCTGGCCGTAGGGCTGCGGCGACCCGAACGACGGCGCCCCGTAGGGCGAGCCCTGCGGCGCGCCCGGTGCGCCCTGCCCGAACTGCGGCGCCGGCTGGTTGGCCCACTGGGTGGCGTCGGCCAGCCCACCGGGCAGCGCCGGCCGGTTCGTCAGCTCCGGGAGCAGCGACAGGACGGCGAACACGAGGACGGCCGCCGCGGTGAGGAAACCGAGCAGTGACCAGATGGAGAAGGCCAGGCCGTCCCCGAAGCTGTCCAGCCACCCGAGGAGCGCGAACAGGAAGCCGAGCCCGGCGAGGCCGACGGTGACGAACGACCTCGGGAAGCCGAGGCGGAGGGTGACGACGGCCGGCAGCACGGTCCAGACGGAGGCGAGCAGGAAGAGGAAGAACGCCGTCTTGACCTGGCCGGAACGCCAGCCGCTGAAGCTGAGGTCGGCGCCGAAGAAGAGGTCCTCGAGCTGGTACCAGGGGAAGAACGACAGGATCAGGAAGAGCACGGTCGCGCCGGCGATGACGTAGTCGGCCATCGTCAGCTTCTTCGGGTCGAACCCGACCGAGCCGCCCGTGCCGGCCGGCCGGCCGTACGGGTCCTGCCCGTACGGCGGCTGCCCGTGAGGCGGCTGCCCGTAGGGGGCCTGCTGACCGTAGGTCGGCTGCCCGGCGTCGGGCTGGCCGTACGCAGGTTGCCCGTAGCCGGGCTGCCCGTACGGGGGCTGCTGTCCGTACTGGGACGGCGCGCCGTACCCGGGCTGCTGGCCGTACCCCGGCTGCGCCGGCTGCTGTCCGTATCCCGGCTGCTGGCCGAACCCCGGCTGGCCCGGCTGCTGGCCGAACCCCGGCTGGCCGTACCCGCCCGGCGGGTGCGGCGGCTGACTGGTCATCGCGGGGCTCTCCTCGGTCCTGACGTGATCACTGAGCGCATCCTCGGCAGCGGCCGCGCGCTCCGGCAACCGTGGCACGCCCACTGTCCCCCTTCGTGATGCTGTCGAGTCCGTGAGACGACGCTGCCCGGCGACCTCTCGGAGGTCGCCGGGCACCGTCGGTGGATCGGTGGATCGGTGGGGCAGCGGCATTCAGGCGGCCAGCTCACGGGGCGCCTTCCGACCGCGCTCCGCTCCCCACTCGCCGGCGCTCCCTGCGATGCTCACGCGGGCGTCAGGCGCCCACGATCTCCCGCATGAGGCGGGCCGTCTCCGACGGGGTCTTCCCCACGCGGACGCCGGCGGCCTCGAGAGCCTCCTGCTTCGCCTGCGCCGTACCGGCCGACCCGGAGACGATCGCGCCGGCGTGGCCCATCGTCTTGCCCTCTGGCGCGGTGAAGCCGGCGACGTAGCCGACGACCGGCTTGGTCACGTTGGCCTTGATGAAGTCGGCGGCCCGCTCCTCGGCGTCGCCGCCGATCTCGCCGATCATCACGATCGCCTCGGTCTCCGGGTCGTCCTGGAACGCCTGGAGGCAGTCGATGTGGGTGGTGCCGATGACGGGGTCACCGCCGATGCCGACGCAGGTGGAGAACCCGATGTCCCGCAGCTCGTACATCATCTGGTAGGTCAGCGTGCCCGACTTGCTGACCAGCCCGATCTTGCCCTGCTTGGTGATGTTGGCCGGGATGATGCCGGCGTTGGAGCGCTCCGGGCTGATCAGGCCGGGGCAGTTCGGGCCGATGATCCGGGTGGAGCCGCCCTGCGCGTGCGCCCAGAAGTAGGTCGAGTCGTGCACCGGGATGCCCTCGGTGATGACCACGGCGAGCCCGATCTGGGCGTCGACGGCCTCGATGACGGCACCCTTGGCACCCGCCGGCGGCACGAAGATGACGGTGACGTCGGCGCCGGTCTCCTTCATCGCCTCGGCGACGGAGCCGAACACCGGGACGGCCGCGCCCTCGAAGTCGACGCTCTGGCCGGCCTTCTTCGGGTTGACGCCACCGACGATCGCCGTGCCCGAGGCCAGCATGCGCTGGGTGTGCTTGCGGCCCTCGGAGCCGGTCATGCCCTGGACGATGACCTTGCTGTTCTCGTTGAGGAAGATCGACATCTCTACTGGTGTCCTGTCGTCTCGGGGGTTCAGGCGGCGGCGAGCTCGGCGGCCCGGCGCGCGGCGCCGTCCATCGTGTCCACGACGGTCACCAGCGGGTGGTTGGCCTCGGCGAGGATCCGCCGGCCCTCCTCGACGTTGTTGCCGTCGAGCCGGACGACGAGCGGCTTGGTCGCCTCGTCGCCGAGGAGCTGCAGGGCGGTGACGATGCCGTTGGCGACGGCGTCACAGGCGGTGATGCCGCCGAAGACGTTGACGAACACGCTCTTCACCGCGGGGTCGGACAGGATGATGTGCAGCCCGTTGGCCATGACCTCGGCCGAGGCGCCGCCACCGATGTCGAGGAAGTTGGCCGGCCGCACCCCGCCGAACTCCTCGCCGGCGTACGCGACGACGTCCAGGGTGCTCATGACCAGGCCGGCACCGTTGCCGATGATGCCGACCTCGCCCTCGAGCTTGACGTAGTTGAGGTCCTTCTCCTTGGCCGCGGCCTCCAGCGGGTCCGCCGAGGCGACGTCCTCGAGCGCGGCGTGGCTCTCGTGCCGGAAGCCGGCGTTCTCGTCGAGGGTGACCTTCGCGTCGAGCGCGAGGACGGTGCCGTCGGGCGCCTTGGCCAGCGGGTTGACCTCGACCAGCGTGGCGTCCTCCTTGGCGAAGACGTCCCACAGCTGGACGGCGATGGCGATCACCTGGTCGCGGACCTCGGCCGGGAAGCCCGCGGCGTCCACGATCTCGGCGGCCTTGGCGGTGTCCACGCCGACCGTGGCGTCGACGGGGATGCGGGCGAGGGCCTCCGGGCGCTCGACGGCGAGCTGCTCGATCTCCATGCCGCCCTCGACGCTGGCCATGGCCAGGAAGGTGCGGTTGGCGCGGTCGAGCAGGTAGGAGAAGTAGTACTCCTCGGCGATGTCACTGGCCTGGGCGACCATCACGCGGTGGGTGATGTGGCCCTTGATGTCCAGCCCGAGGATGTCCTGGGCGCGGGCCCGCGCCTCGTCGGCGTCGGCGGCGAGCTTCACGCCGCCGGCCTTGCCGCGGCCCCCGGTCTTGACCTGTGCCTTGACGACGACGGTCTGCCCGATCTCGCGGGCGATCGCCTCCGCCTGCTCCGGCGTCTCGGCGACGCCACCGGGCAGCACCGGGACGCCGTGGGACGCCAGGAGGTCACGGGCCTGGTATTCGAAGAGATCCACGAACAGGCACCGTAGCCCGCACCGGACCGCCTCGTCCCACCGGCTCCGGCAGGTATGGGGCGCATCACACCCCGGCGCCACCCCGATTCCGCAGACCAGAAGGGAGCCGCCGCCACCGGGCGTCAGCGGCCGCCGGCGGCCTCCCCGGCGACCGGCGCCGACCGGCGCAACCGCCACGCCAGCACGGTCAGGACGCCGTACCCGACGCCGGCCAGGAGCAGCCCGACGCCGGGCAACGTCCACTCCAGCTCGTCGGAGACGGCGGCGTCCCGCAGCCCGGCCAGCCCGAGCGACAGGACGACGACGGCGATCGCCAGCAGGCCGCCGACCGCTGCCAGCCGCGGCCGCAGCGAGGGCGCGAGCACCGAGCACAGGACGATCGCCCCGGCCAGCAGCAGGCCGCCGAGCAGCGCCAGGCCCGGACGCTCGAGCAGCCCCTGCGCGCCCGCCTGCTCCACGACCTCCTGGATCCCGGTCGCCGGGTCGGTGACCACCCGGTCGGGCAGGTCGGCGGCCGGCAGCACCAGGCACAGCACCGTCCCGACGCCGAGCAGGACGGCGGCACCGGCCAGGCCCGGCCGGGCGGGGTCGAGCGACCCGCCGTCCTCCATGACCGTGCGCCCCCACGACGCGGCGGCCAGCGCCCCGGCCAGCACGGTGAGGCCGAGCGCGACGACGCCGAGCACCCAGCCGGGGCCGATCTCCACGGAACTGGTGAGCACGCGCCGACCGAGGAGCACCTCGAGGCCCGGCCGGGCGGTCGAGGAACTCGCCCGGTAGACCTCGATGAGCAGCAGCCCCAGCGCCAGCGCTCCGGCCACGCCGGCGTAGGCCTGCCCGAACCGGGGCACCCGGCCGGCCGCGAGGACCCCGCCGACGGCCGCTCCGGCCACCGGCAGCAGCAGTCCGACGAGGACGCCACCCACCCCGCGCGCCTGGCTCAGCTCCTCCCCGCCGACCACCAGGTAGGTCGGGAAGACGGCGACCGATCCGGCCAGAGCGGCCAGGACGAGCAGCACCCCGGACAACCGCGCGCCCAGCGGGGCCGCGCCGACCACCAGCCCGTCGGCGGGGCGCGGGGTCTGCGCGGGCCCCGCCACGGGCCGGCGGGGCGCGGTCCGGCGGGCCGCCGCCGTGCGGGAACGGCCGGCGCCCCCCTGGTCGCTGTCGCGCCGCCGCGTGGAGCCATCGCGGGTGGCCACGGTTCCCCCTTCGTCGATCAGGTCACGAACCGGCCTCGATCCGGGCCAGGCCGGTCACGCTTGTGTGACGGCCGCCACACCAGGGCATTACCTTCGCGTGAACTGGGCACCGTCCAGGTGCCCCCGCCCATGGCGGGACCGCCGATCCCGGGACTTCCCGGCACCGAGAACGGGGAGGACCGGCCATGCGCCCGACCAGCGTCCCGGGACCTGCCCCAGACTCGCACACCGGCAGCCCTGCCCCGGGAACGCCACGGTGCGGGCTGCGGACCCTGGTGACCCGCACCGCGCTGACCGGCGGGATCACCGAACTGGCGCTCGTCGGCGCGCACATGCTCATGTACCCGCTGGGCACCCGGACCGACCGACTGCGGCCCGATCCCCGCCGCCGGCCGGGCGAGCAGTCGCCCGCCGTCCGCGCCCTGTTCGCCGCCGACCCGCTCGCCGCCCGCATCCCCGTCGTCCTCGTGCACGGCCTGGTCGACAACCACTCGGTGTTCGCCGTGATGCGCCGCAGCCTCCGCCGTCGGGGCTTCGCCCACGTCTGCTCCTGGAACTACAGCCCGCTGCTCACCGACGTCGCCCGCGGCGCCGCCGCCCTCGGCCGGCACCTCGAGCAGATCTGCGAGCAGACCGGGCACGACCGCGTCCACGTCGTCGGGCACAGCCTCGGCGGCCTCATCGCCCGCTACCACGTGCAGCGGCAGGGCGGGGACCAGCGGGTGGAGTCCCTGGTGACGCTGGGGACGCCGCACCAGGGCACGGTGCTGGCCCACCTCCTCCCCACCCCGCTGGTACGCCAGCTCCGCCCCGGGTCCCCCGTGATCCGCGAGCTGGCCGAGCCGGCGCCGGGCGTACGGACGCCGGTCACCGCGATCTACAGCGACCTCGACCAGGTGGTGCTCCCGACCAGCGCCGCCCGCTGCGACCACCCGGACCTGCACGCGCGCAACGTCCTGGTCCGCGGGGTCGGCCACATGTCCCTGCCGTTCCACCGCACCGTCCTCGACGAGGTCGCGGTCACCCTGGCCGGACGGCGCCGCACCGAGCGCCCCCTCCCCGCCCCGGCCGCCGTCGCCTGAACGCACCCCCGAGATCCCGCACCGGACGACCGGCGCGGGATCTCGTCGTGCGCCCGGTTCCGCACCCTGCGAGTCCCACGCGCCTCACCGGTTGCAGACAAAGCGACACGGAGTGTCGTAGACCGGCGTCGACCTGACTCATCGTTACGGTCCGATCACGGCGCCGGTACCAACCGGCGGGTGTCGCAGTCCGGGCACCTCCGCCGCCGTCGCTCCCCCGACGGTCTGCCCCCAGGGCATCCGGTCGGGAGGGTCGCTTCCGAAGGAGGTGCTCCGTGACTCGCCAGCCAGCGCTGCTCGAGCGACCGGGGACCGACCGCGAGCCGGCCGCTCCCGTCCTCCCCCGGCCGCGCGCCGTCCCCGCCGCGGAGACCACCGGCTGCCTCCCCGCCGCGGCCGCTCCCGCGCCCGCCGGCGGCGACGCGGACGCCGTGGCCGCTCCGGCAGCGAAGCG